>NZ_WWFY01000412.1:0-10817 GCF_009864975.1 Pseudonocardia sp. SID8383 | reverse complement strand
CCGGCCGGTGTGGTGCAGCAGCGCCCCGGCCGGGTCGTCGCCCGCGTCGACGTCCGGCCACAGCCGGGCGAGTACGCCCCGGCACGGCGCCGCGGGCAGCGTCCACGCCGGGTCGGTGGTCCGGGTGATGTCGTGGGTGTGCACCAGGACCTCGGTGACGCCCATCGCGGCGAACCCGGCGGCGTCTGCGGCGCCGTAGGGGTGCCAGCCGCGCACCCCGCCGGGTGCGGTCCGGACGGCGGCGGCGAGCATCGGCCCGCCGGTCGCGACGACCTGCAGCAGCCCGGCGGTGCCGACGGTGTCGGGCACCACGATCTCGAACGGCGGATAGTCGTCGGGCGGGGCGATCGCCACCTGGGCGGCGTAGCCGAACAGGTCGTCCGCGACGTGCACCACGGTGTCGCGGCACGACCAGTCCAGCGGTCCGGCCGGGGCGGACCAGCCGTCGTCGGGTACCGCCCCCAGGGCTCCGACCATCATCGTCACCGCGTTCTCGACGTCGTCCGCGCGCATCGGTGAACCGTGCCCTGCGGGCGGGCACCCGGGCCAGCGCATTAGGCTTCCGCGGTGGCCCACGAGGACGAACGCATCGCACTGCTGCTCGACTACGAGAACCTCGCGATCGGCGCCCGCGACGGGCTCGGGGTCGTCCCCTTCGACTTCGGCCCGGTGGCCGACGCGCTCGCCGAACGCGGGCGGGTGGTGGTCCGCCGCGCCTACGCCGACTGGTCCTCCTTCGACGAGGACCGCCGCCTGATGGCCCGCGCCCAGGTGGAGCTCATCGAGATCCCGCAGCGGATCGGCGGCTCCCGCAAGAACGCGGCGGACATCAAGCTCGCCGTCGACGCGATCGAGCTCGCCTACGAGCGGGAGTTCATCACCACCTTCGCCATCGGCACCGGCGACTCGGACTTCACCCCGCTCATGCACAAGCTGCGCGAGCTGGACAAGCGCGTGATCGGGATCGGGGTGCAGTCCTCGACCTCGGCGTTGCTGCCGCCCTCCTGCGACGAGTTCCTGTTCTACGACCGGCTCCCCGGTGTCGAGCCGACCCAGGCGCCCGCACCGCCGCGTCGTCGCCGGGGGAGTCCGCGCCCCGCCCCGGCCCCGGCCGCGGGACCGGTCGCGACCCCCGCCCCGGTCGCGGTCCCGGAGCCGGAGCCGGTCGTTCCGCCGGACCCGTTCGACGTCACGTTCTCCGACGGGCGCGACGACACCGCCACCACCGGGGCCGAGGAACGCGACGTCGCGGGCCTCGTCGTCAGCACCCTCGTCGGACTGACCCGCCAGGCCGACGGCCCGGTCCTGGCGTCGCGGCTCAAGCGCGCGATCCTGCGCAAGGACCCCACGTTCGACGAGGCCGACCACGGCTTCCGCGGTTTCGGCGAGCTGCTGCGCCATCTGCAGGATCGCGGTGCGGTCACGCTGACCACCGGTGCGGCGCAGGGTGACCCCGAGGTGGCGCTGCCCGACGACCCGGACGCCGACCACGACGCGTTCGCGCTGCTCGTCGACGTGGTGCGCGGGATCGCCGCGGCTGGGGACCCGCCGCAGCTGTCCGGGCTGAAGAACCAGCTCCGCAAGCGGGTCCCGGACTTCTCCGAGAAGCGCTACGGCTTCGGCAGCTTCCTGTCCTTCGCGAAGGCGGCCCGCGCCCGGGACCTCATCGCGATGGAGTGGAGCGACGACACCGGCGACTACGTGCTGCGTCCGACGTCCTGACCGCAGACGACCGCGCCCCCGCCGACGTGGTCGGCGGGGGCGCGGTCGCGGTACTGCGGGGACTCAGCGGCCTGCGGCCTTGCGGGTCCCGCGCTGGAACAGCTTGCCCGCGCGCGAGGTGACCGCACCGGTCACCCCGAACGCGGTGGCGACCGCCCCGGCGGCGACGCGGCTGGTGAACCGGATCGGGTTCAGCGGCTTGTAGACGCGCAGGGCGAAGTCGTCCAGCTGCGAGGCGGCCCGCTCGCCGTTCTCGTAGAGCCGGCGGGCCAGGCGGGCCCCGGTGTCGTCCAGGTCGTCCTCGACGCGGGCGCTCACGCGCGCGGTCCGGTCCGCGGTGCGCACCGCGGAGTCGGCACCCTGTTCGGCGACGGCCTTGACGGTGGCGGCGGACCGCTCCGCGGACGACGACACCTCGCCGGCGACCTGCTTGCCGGTGCGCTGGGCGTTCCCGGCCAGCTGCTCGCCGGTGGCCTTCGCGGCCTCGGCGGCGGCCTTGCCCGCCTTCTTCGGGTCCTTACCCTGGTCATCGACCTTGCGGGCTTCGGCGGCGACCTTGTCGGCGCCCTTCTTGACGGTCTCGCCGGCCTTCGCCGCGCTGTCACCGGTCTCGCCGGCGACCTTCTTGGCGGTGGTCCGCGTGTCGGCACCGATCTTGTCGGCGGCCTTGCCGGTGGTCTCGGCGGCCTTCGACGCGGTGTCACCGGCCGCGGTGGCGGTGGTGCTCGCGACGGCCTTCGTGGCGGTGCCGGCGTCGGCGTCGGCGTCGATGGAGCGGCGTTCGCGCACCGAGCCGTCGGTGCCGTACACGACGAGGTTGCCGCCGCCGTCGTTGGCGATGATCTCCACCGCCCGGGTGATGGCCTCGGCCTGGGTGCTCGTACGGGCACTCGGGCGCTGGGCGTCTTCCTTCTCGACGGTCCAGCCGTCGTCGACCGGCTTGACGTGGCGGTCGGCCATGGCGGGTTCCTCCCCTTTGCGGGACTCACGCGGGCGAACCGGGGTATCCGGATCGGTCTTCTCTCCCCGGAAATGCCCGATGATCGCTGTGCGTAAACGCAGGTCAGCGAGGGGTGGTGAGCGTCTCGTTCCGTCGCGCGACCGCGACCACGGCGGTCAGGGCGCCGACGACCAGCGGTGTGACGACCAGCGCCCCGCCGTGCAGGACGAATGCCTGGGTGAGCGCCGCACCGACCATCAGCAGGACGAGCCCGGTGGCGGCCGGTACGGCCGAGCGCCGGGTGCACAGGCCGATCCCGCCGGCCAGCTCGAGGAACCCGACGACGTAGCGCAGCCATTGGCCGAGGCCGATCCCGTCGAAGATCGCGACGGCGAACGGGTCGCCCCAGAACTTCGGCAGCGCCGAGGCCAGGACGAAGAACAGGCCGAGCAGGATCTGCAGCACCCACAGCGCACGATGTGCGGCGACCGGCATACGACGGGTGGGGGAGGGGGCGGTCATGGTGGCCTCCGCGGGCACGGCCCCGGCGGTTCCGGAGCACTCACCGCCTACGACCGGCTGGCCCCGGAGAACTCATCGCCTCGCGCGGCGACCGGGCGGGATACACCACCGGGCATCGGGCCCGCGGCGCGTGGCCGCGGTACCCGATGACCCGATGGTGCCCGGCATCGACAGGGGCTCCCGGTTCTGCAGATGCCGGTCACGGGGTTCAACGCCCGACCCGCCGTCGGGTTGTGGGTGCAGTGGCTCCTGTCTCGCCCGCCACCGTGAGCGGCGCCGCCCCCGCGACGGGCGGGAGCGGATCGCGGCGTGCGTCCGATGAGGAGCACTCCGTCACGATCGCCGGTAGAAGACCGGCGACGGACGGAGAGATCCAGGCCATACTCCTCGTATGCGCGATGAGCGGTGGCGGGTCGAGGTCGGTACGGAGAACGCGACGTGGCTGGCGACGCAGTGCCGCACCGCGATGCTGGCCCGGGAGTACCGGCCGGTCGACGTGGGCGACGGCGTCGTGGAGTTCGACCGGCTCGCCCTCGGCGCGATCCGCGAGCTCGGCGAGGAGGAGGACGGCTACATCTCCGACGACGCCGAGGGCGTGCGCATCTGGATCGGCGACGACGCCTACGAGCTCGAACGCCTCGACTGAGCCCGGGGACGATCCCGGGACGACGAAGGGCCCGGCCGCGAACGGCCGGGCCCTGTCGTCACGCCGGGTGGATCAGGCGATCTGCCGGTCGGTGGGGTCGATCGGGCGTGGCAGCACGGTGCGCCCGGTCAGGTACTCGTCCACCCCGGCGGCCGCGGACCGGCCCTCGGAGATGGCCCACACGATCAGGGACTGGCCGCGGCCCATGTCACCGGCGACGAACACGCCGTCGGCGGAGGACATGTAGCGGTCGTCGCGGGCGACGTTGCCGCGCTCGTCCAGGTCGACCTCGAGGTCGTTCAGCAGGGCGCCCTTCTCCGGGCCGACGAAGCCCATCGCGAGCAGCACCAGCTGCGCGGGGAGCTCCTGCTCGGTGCCCTCGACGGGCTCGAAGCCGTTGTCCCCGCGCTTGACCTCGACGATCCGGATGCCGGCGAGCTTGCCGTCGGCGTCCTTCACGAACTCGGTGGTGTTGACCGAGAACAGCCGGTCGCCGCCCTCCTCGTGCGCGGAGGACACCCGGTAGACCGTCGGGTAGGTCGGCCACGGCATGTTGTCGGTGCGCTGCTCGGGCGGGGTCGGCATGATCTCCAGCTGGGTCACCGAGCGCGCACCCTGGCGGTGCGAGGTGCCCAGGCAGTCGGCGCCGGTGTCACCGCCGCCGATGATCACGACGTCCTTGCCCTCGGCCGAGATCGGCGGCGCGTCCAGGTCGCCCTGCTGCACGTGGTTGGCCCACGGCAGGAACTCCATCGCCTGGTAGACGCCCTCGGCGTCGCGGCCCTCGGCGGGCAGGTCTCGCCACGCCGTCGCACCGCCCGCGAGGACGACCGCGTCGAAGTCGGCCCGCAGCTGCTCGACGGTGACGTCGGTGCCGACGTCGACCGAGGCCCGGAAATGGGTGCCCTCGGCGACCATCTGCTCCAGGCGCCGGTCCAGGCGCGCCTTCTCCATCTTGAACTCGGGGATGCCGTAGCGCAGCAGTCCGCCGATGCGGTCGGCCCGCTCGAACACGACGACGTCGTGCCCGACCCGGGTCAGCTGCTGGGCGGCGGCCAGCCCGGCCGGCCCCGACCCGATGACGGCGACCTTCTTGCCGGTCTTCACCTCGGGCACCTGCGGGGTGACCCAGCCCTCGTCCCACGCCTTGTCGATGATCTCGATCTCGACCTGCTTGATCGTGACCGCGTCGTCGTTGATGGCCAGCACGCACGCCGCCTCGCACGGGGCGGGGCACAGCGTCCCGGTGAACTCCGGGAAGTTGTTCGTGGCGTGCAGGCGCTCGATCGCCTCGCGCCAGTCGTGGCGGTAGACCAGGTCGTTCCACTCGGGAATGAGATTCCCGAGCGGACAGCCCTGGTGGCAGAACGGGATGCCGCAGTTCATGCAGCGCCCGGCCTGGGACTCCAGGGTCTTCGTCGGGAAGTCCTCGTAGACCTCGCGCCAGTCCATCAGCCGCAGGTCCACCGGCCGCCGGGTGGGCGTCTGCCGGGGAGTGGTCATGAAGCCCTTGGGGTCACCCATGAGCAGCCTCCATGATCGCCTGGTTGACATCGCGGCCCTCGCGCTCGGCGTTCTCCGTCGCGAGCAGCACGCGCTTGTAGTCCTTGGGCATGACCTTGCCGAACCGCTCGACCGCGTTGTCCCAGTCGGTGAGCAGCGCGTGCGCCACCGCCGAGCCGGTCTCGGCGTGGTGCCGTTCGACGAGGTCGTGCACGATCGACCGGTCCTCGTCCGAGAGCGGGTCGAGGTCGACCATCTCCGGGTTGACCCGGTTCTTGTCGATGTCGAGCAGGTAGGCCACGCCCCCCGACATCCCGGCCGCGAAGTTGCGCCCGGTCCGCCCGAGGACGACGACCCGGCCACCGGTCATGTACTCGCAACCGTGGTCACCGACGCCCTCGACGACGGCCACCGCGCCCGAGTTCCGGACGCAGAACCGCTCGCCGACGACACCGCGGATGAACATCTCGCCCGAGGTCGCGCCGTAGCCGATCACGTTGCCGGCGATGACGTTCTCCTCGGCGGCGAACGGCGACGACGGGTCCGGCCGCAGGGTCAGCCGGCCACCGGACAGGCCCTTGCCGAAGTAGTCGTTGGTGTCGCCGACCAGCCGCAGCGTGATGCCCTTGGGCACGAACGCACCGAAGCTCTGCCCGGCCGCGCCGGTGAACGTGATGTCGATCGTGTCGTCGGGCAGGCCCTTGCCACCGTGCGCCCGGGTCAGCTCGGACCCGAGCATGGTGCCGACCGTGCGGTTGACGTTGCGCACCGGCAGGTCCAGGCGGACCCGGTCGCCGTTGCGCAGCGCGCCCTCGGCCAGCTGGATCATGGTGTTGTCCAGCGCCTTGTCCAGGCCGTGGTCCTGCTCGCGGGTCCGCTTGCGCGGCGCGTCGTCCGGCACGTCGGCGATCCGGAAGATCGGCGAGAGGTCCAGGTGCTTGGACTTCCAGTGCTGGGCGGCGGAGTCGACGTCGAGCACGTCGGCCCGGCCGATCGCCTCGTCCAGCGAGCGGAAGCCCAGCTCGGCGAGGATCTCGCGGACCTCCTGCGCCACGAACTTCATGAAGTTCACGACGTACTCGGCCTTGCCGTTGAACTTCTTGCGCAGCTCCGGGTTCTGCGTCGCGACGCCGACCGGACAGGTGTCCAGGTGGCAGACGCGCATCATGATGCAGCCCGAGACCACCAGCGGGGCGGTGGCGAAGCCGTACTCCTCGGCGCCGAGCAGCGCCGCGATGACGACGTCACGACCGGTCTTGAGCTGGCCGTCGGCCTGGACCGTGATCCGGTCGCGCAGCCCGTTGGCCATCAGCGTCTGCTGGGTCTCGGCCAGGCCGAGCTCCCAGGGACCACCCGCGTGCTTGATCGAGGACAGCGGCGAGGCGCCGGTGCCGCCGTCGTGGCCCGAGATGAGCACGACGTCGGAGTGCGCCTTGGACACGCCGGCCGCCACGGTCCCGACGCCGACCTGGGACACCAGCTTCACGTGGATGCGGGCCCGCGGGTTGGCGTTCTTCAGGTCGTGGATGAGCTGCTTGATGTCCTCGATCGAGTAGATGTCGTGGTGCGGCGGCGGCGAGATGAGGCCGACGCCCGGCGTCGAGTACCGGGTGGTCGCGATCCACGGGTAGACCTTGCCGCCGGGCAGCTGGCCGCCCTCACCGGGCTTGGCGCCCTGGGCGATCTTGATCTGGATGTCGTCGGCGTTGACCAGGTACTCGCTGGTGACGCCGAACCGGCCGGACGCCGCCTGCTTGACCGCGCTGCGGCGCGAGTCGCCGTTCGGGTCCGCGGTGAAGCGGTCCGGGTCCTCGCCGCCCTCACCGGTGTTGGACCGGCCGCCGATGCGGTTCATCGCGATCGCCAGGGTCTCGTGCATCTCCTGGGAGATGGAGCCGTAGGAGATCGCACCGGTCGCGAACCGGGTCATGATCGACTCGATCGACTCGACCTCGTCGACGGACACGGGCTCGCGCAGGCCGTCCTTGAACGTGAACAGGCCGCGCAGCGTCATCAGCTTCCGCGCCTGGTCGTCGACGGCCTTCGTGTACTCCTTGAAGACCTCGTAGCGCCCGGCCCGCGTGGAGTGCTGCAGCTTGAAGACGGTCTGCGGGTTGAACAGGTGCAGTTCGCCCTCGCGACGCCACTGGTACTCGCCACCGACCGGCAGCGCCCGGTGCGAGGCACGGACGTCGTCGGCGGGGTAGGCGCGGCGGTGGTGGGAGAGGACCTCCTCGGCCAGGACGTCGAAGCCGACGCCGCCGATCCGCGACGCGGTGCCGCGGAACGCCGAGTCGATGACCTCGGAGCCCAGGCCGACGGCCTCGAAGATCTGCGCGCCGGTGTAGGACGCGACCGTCGAGACACCCATCTTCGACATGGTCTTGCGGACGCCCTTGCCGAGCGCCTTGACCAGGTTCTTCGCCGCGGTCCGGCCGTCGACACCCGGGACGTCGCCGCGCTCGGCGAGGTCCTCGACCGTGGCCATCGCCAGGTACGGGTTCACCGCGGAGGCGCCGTAGCCGAGCAGCAGCGCGATGTGGTGCACCTCGCGGGCGTCCGCGGACTCCACGACCAGCCCGACGCGGGTGCGCGAGCGTTCCCGGACGAGGTGGTGGTGCACGGTGCCGGTGAGCAGCAGCGACGGGATCGGCGCGTGCTCGGCGTCCACCCCGCGCTGGGACAGCACGATCAGGCGGGCCCCGTTCTCGATCGCGCGGGACACCTCCTGCTTGATCTCGGCCAGCCGCGACAGCATGCCCTTGCCGCCGTCGCGGGCGGTGAACGTGCCGCGGACGACGTGCGAGGCGAAGCCGGGGAACTCCCCGTCGTCGTTGATGTGGACGATCTTCGCCAGGTCGTCGTTGGTCAGCACCGGGAACGGCACGACGATCGTGCGGCAGTGCGCCGGCGTCGCGTCGAGGAGGTTCTGCTCCGGGCCGAGCTGGCTGAACAGCGAGGTGACGAGCTCCTCGCGGATCGCGTCCAACGGCGGGTTGGTGACCTGGGCGAAGAGCTGGATGAAGTAGTCGTACAGCTGACGCGGACGCTCGGCGATGGCCGCGATCGGCGCGTCGTTGCCCATCGAGCCGATCGGCTCGGCCCCGGTGACCGCCATCGGGCGGAGCAGGACGTTGAGCTCTTCCTCGGTGTAGCCGAGGGCCTGCTGGCGCAGGTTGAGCGTCTCGTGGGTCGGGGTCTCGCGGGTACGCGCGGGCAGTTCGTCGAGCCGGATCAGACCGGCGTGCAGCCAGTCGGTGTACGGCTGCTCGGCGGCCAGCGCGCCCTTGACCTCGTCGTCGTCGACGATCTTGCCGCGCTCGGTGTCGATGAGGAACATGCGGCCCGGCTCGAGGCGGCCCTTGCGGACGACCTTGTCGGGCGCGACGTCCAGCACGCCGACCTCGGAGGCGAGCACGACCAGGCCGTCCTCGGTGACCCAGTAGCGGGCCGGGCGCAGTCCGTTGCGGTCGAGGACCGCACCGATCTGGGTGCCGTCGGTGAACGCGACCAGGGCCGGTCCGTCCCACGGCTCCATCAGCGTGGAGTGGTACTCGTAGAACGCCCGCCGGGCGGGGTCCATCTCGGTGTTGTGCTCCCAGGCCTCCGGGATCATCATCAGCACCGCGTGCGGCAGGCTGCGCCCGGACAGGTGCAGCAGCTCCAGGACCTCGTCGAAGGTGGCCGAGTCCGACGCGTCCGGGGTGACGATCGGGGTCAGCCGCGACAGGTCGCCGGGCAGGTTCGCGGACTCCAGCAGCGACTCGCGGGCCGCCATCCAGTTCCGGTTGCCGCGCAGGGTGTTGATCTCACCGTTGTGCGCCACGTAGCGGAACGGGTGCGCCAGCGGCCACGCCGGGAACGTGTTCGTGGAGAACCGCGAGTGCACGATCGCCAGCGCGGAGGTCACGCGCTCGTCGTTCAGGTCCGGGTAGAACGCGGCGACCTGCGGCTCGGCGAGCATGCCCTTGTAGATGACGGTGCGCGGCGACAGCGACGGGAAGTAGGTCTCGGTGTCGTGCTCGACCCGCTTCCGGAAGCAGAACGCGCGGCGCTCCAGCTCGATGCCGGCGGGCGCGTTCTCCGGGGCGTCCCCGGTCAGCTCCACGCCGCCGACGAACAGCTGGCGGAAGCCGGGCATCGCGTCCCGGGCGATGGAGCCCAGGTCCGCGGCATCGGGGTCGGTCGGGATCTCGCGCCACCCGAGGACCGTGAGGTCCTCCTCGGCGGCGAGCGCGTCGATCCGCTCGATCGCCGCGGCGGCCTCGTCCTCGTCACGCGGCAGCATCGCGATGCCGGTGGCGTAGGCGCCCTCCGCGGGCAGGTCGAAGTCGGTGACCTCGCGGTAGAACGCGTCCGGGACCTGGATCAGGATCCCGGCACCGTCACCGGTGTTGTACTCGGCGCCACGCGCACCGCGGTGTTCCAGGCGCAGCAGGGCCTCGATGGCCTTCTGCACGATGGCGTGGCTGCGCTTGCCGGTGACGTCGGCCAACATGGCCACACCGCAGGCGTCGTGCTCGTGATCGGCGGCGTACAGCCCACCGGGCGAGGGGCGACGCGTCTGGTCACTGATCGCGGCCAACTGCTCCTCCTGTCGTCTCGGTGCACCTGGAGTCACCCGCATCGGACGACCCGGACCGGGCAGCTCGCTGCGGTCCGAAGAAAGTTCTCAGAATACAGCGCGCAGCCCGAGTGGGACGTGCGACGAGGGCCGTTCAGGTGCACCGTGCCGCCGGGTGGGTGACCGGCGGACGGAATCCTCCTCCGGGCACGCCGAGCGGCCGGGCGCTGACTTCCAGTACCCGGCCATTCCTGCGGCACGGTTCGACCACACACCCCGGCGAGTGCGGTCTGGCGAGTGCACAGAGTCGCACGCCGCCACCGCGATGCGCTACTGAGAGCGGCCCACCGGTCCCGTGATGTGGATCGCTGACCATGCGAGCAGGTCGACGTTGCCGGCCCGTGTCCGGACGGTGAGCGAGGCGTGACCATCCGTCGGGAGCGGCGTGCTCCTGCATGGGATCGCCGCGGGCGTCCGAACCGTTACGCAGCGCGTCCCCGGGTCGGGCAGACTGCTCCCTCGTGAACGTGCCCCCGATCCGCGTCGCCACACCCGGGCCGCCGCCGGCTTCACCCGAGCGGGTGACCGGCGGCCGGGTGGTGGAGGTACTCGCCGACGTCGCGACCATCGGTCCCTGGTTCGCGGTGGCGACACCCGCCGCCTCCGTGACCGTCCGGTGGGCCGACCTCTACGCCGCGCCGGTCCCCGGCGGCCCGGACCCGCTCGGCCGGCGGATCGGCGAGGTCACCACCGCGCTCGGCGGGGACCGGCGGATCGGGGCCTCGGTGGCGGTCATGGGGCTCGCGGCGCGGATCGTGTCGATGCCCTTCGCGACCGTGGCCCTGCACGGTGTGCTCCCGTCGCTCGGCGAGCTGCGCCGCGACCCCGGCGCCGCCGACCCGTGGGCGCCGAGCCTGTCC
>NZ_WWFY01000041.1:0-5348 GCF_009864975.1 Pseudonocardia sp. SID8383 | reverse complement strand
CCCGACCGGGACCGGACGGCCGACCCGGCGGGCGAGCATTCCGGCGCTCGCGTGCACCTGGGCGACCGCGGACGGGTCCGACGAGCCGGCCGCCGCGAGGACGACGGCGTCGCCGTCGCGGTAGCCGGCCGTGCGCAGCCGGTCCAGGGCCGCGGCGGCGAGCAGCGGGTCGGGACCCATGGAGCGGGTGACCGGGAACCGGGCCGGGTCGGCGCCGACCTCGGCGAGCTGGGCGGGCAGGTCGGTGCGCACGTGGTAGCCGGCGGCGAGGAACGCGGGGACGACGACGGCACCGTCGTGGCCGCGGTCCCGCAGCCCGATCACGGCGTCGACGACCGTGGGACCGCGGACGTCGACGTAGCAGACCTCGACCTGCGGGCCGCGTGCGGCGACGGCCGCGGCGAGCGACCGGATCACCGCGTCGGCGGCGTCGGAGCGCGACCCGTGCGCGACGAGGAGCAGCGGGAGCCCGGTCACCGGGTCACCTCCGGGTCCTCGGCGCAGTGCGCGCCGTGCTCGGGTTCGAGTGCGAGCCGGTAGCCGCGGCGCACCACGGTCTGCACCAGGCCGGGGACACCGAGCGCCGCGCGGAGCCTGCCGATCGCGTTCTCGACGGCGTGCTCGTCGCCCGCCCCACCGGGCTGCGCGGCGAGCAGCTCGGCGCGGGACACGACACGGCCGGGACGTTTGGCGAGCAGCCGCAGCAGCGCCATGGGCGTCGGCGGCAACGGGCACAGCGTGCCGTCGACGAGCACCGCGTGTCCGCGCAGCTCCAGCTGGTGGCCGCCGACCGGGAGCCTGCGGGCGCGGGCCGGGGCGACGGACTCGCAGGTCCGCACCATCGCGCCGAGCCGGGAGCGCTGCGGCTGCACGGTCGGCACGTCGAGCGCCTCCAGCGGCGCCGCGGTGACCGGGCCGACGCACAGCGCCAGCACGGGGCCGCGCAGCGCGGTGAGCAGGTCCTCGCGGAGCCCACGCTCCCCGGCGCGGGCGAGGATCCCGGCCGCGGCGGGAGCGCTGGTGAACGACAGGACGTCGATCCCGCCGGCCAGGGTGGTGTCGATCAGCCGGTCCAGCGGGCCGAGGTCCAGCGGCGGCGCCCACCGGTAGACCGGCACCGTGACGACCTCGGCGCCCGCCATCTCCAGGGCGTCGACGACGTCGGGCAGCGGCTCGCCGTGCAGCTGCACCGCGATGCGGCTGCCCTCGACGCCGCGGTCGAGCAGGTGTTCCAGCACCTCGGCGGTGGACTCCGACTCGGGGGACCAGGCGTCGACCAGGCCCGACGCGCGGATAGCGCCACGCGCCTTGGGGCCGCGGGCGAGCATCTCCGAGCGGCCGAGCGCGGCGAGCAGGTCCTCGCCCAGCCCCCAGCCGTCGGCGGCCTCGATCCAGCCGCGGTAGCCGATCCCGGTGGTCGCGACGGTGATGTCCGGTGGTGCCGCGACGAGCTCGCGGGTGCGGGTCTCGAGGTCGGCGTCGTCGGCGAGGGCCACGATGCGCAGCGCGGGCCCGTGCTGGATGGTTGCCCCGCGGCGCTCCAGCATCGTGGCGAGCTCCTCGGCGCGCCGGGCGGCGGTGATGCCGACGGTGAACCCGGCCAGCGGTGGCACCGCGGCCGCGTCGGGCGCGGCGGCGGTGTCTCGTGCGGCGGATCGGGTCACCGGTTCTCCGTTCCTCCGATACCCCGGCCGGCCGGCGCGGAGGACGCGCGGAGGTCGCCGGGAGCGTCGCGGGTGGTGGTGGGCACGACGGCGTGGGAAGGCCCGTTCACCGTAGCCCGACCTGCAGCGCGTCGCCCATGACCCGCACCGCGAACGCGGGCAGGCTCACAGCGTCGCCGTCGGCACCGTCGAGGCAGCGGCCGTCGCGCAGGGCGAAGACCTGCTTGTGGAGCGGCGAGGCAATGGTCGGTTCGCCGCCGCGGTCGCCGACGATGCCGCGCGAGACGACCGCGGCCCCGGTGAACGGGTCGATGTTGCCCAGGGCGTACACCGAGCCGTCGGCGAGACGGAACAACGCGACCTGGGTGTCGCCGACGAGTGCGGCGGCCCCCCGGCCGGGCTGCAGCCGGTCCACCGGGCAGACGGTGAGCCAGCCGGTGGGCTCGGTCCCGGCCGGGGCGGGCGCGGCGGTCGTGGTGGTCGCGTCGAGCCGGGTGGTCATCGGGAGGACACCTCCGGGAGGCCGATCAGGACGGGCTCGTCGGGACGGCCGGGTGCCGGGACGTTCTGTCCCCGCTCCTCGACGAACCGGACGGTGGGGTCGGGGGTGTCGGGCGCGTTGACGAAGGAGACGAACCGCTCCAGCTTCTGCGGGTCGGCCAGGACGCCGGCCCACTCGTCGGCGTAGGAGTCGACGTGACGGGCCATCGCGGCGTCGAGCTCGCCGCAGATACCGAGCGAGTCCTCGACGATCACGGCGCGCAGGTGGTCCAGCCCGCCCTCCATCGCCTCGATCCACGGCGCGGTGCGCTGCAGCCGCTCGGCGGTGCGGACGTAGAACATCAGGAACCGGTCGATCGTCCGGACCAGCGTCGCGGTGTCCACGTCGGACACGAGCAGCTCGGCGTGGCGCGGGGTGAAGCCGCCGTTGCCGCCGACGTAGAGGTTCCAGCCGTGCTCGGTGGCGATCACGCCGAAGTCCTTGGACCGGGCCTCGGCGCACTCGCGCGCGCAGCCGGAGACGCCGGACTTGAGCTTGTGCGGGCTGCGCAGCCCGCGGTAGCGCAGCTCCAGCTCGACGGCGAGGCCGACCGAGTCCTGCACGCCGTAGCGGCACCAGGTCGTGCCGACGCAGGACTTCACGGTGCGCAGCGACTTGCCGTACGCGTGGCCGGACTCGAACCCGGCGTCGACCAGGCGGCGCCAGATCGCCGGCAGGTCCTCGACGCGGGCGCCGAACATGTCGATCCGCTGTCCACCAGTGATCTTGGTGTAGAGCCCGTAGTCGCGGGCGACCTCGCCGATGACGATCAGGCCCTCGGGGGTCACCTCGCCGCCGGCGATCCGCGGCACCACCGAGTAGGTGCCGTTGCGCTGCATGTTCGCGAGGAAGTGGTCGTTGGTGTCCTGCAGGGTCGCCCGCTCGCCGTCGAGGACGTGCTCGTTGTAGAGCGTCGCGAGGATCGACCCGACGACCGGCTTACAGATGTCGCAGCCCGACCCGCGGCCGTACCGGGAGATCAGCGCGGAGAACGAGGTGATGCCCGCCCCGGCGACGATCTCGAAGAGCTCGGCGCGGGAGTGGTCGAAGTGCTCGCACAGGGCCTTCGAGACCTCGACGCCCTGCTGGGCCAGGATCCGGGCGAGCGCCGGGACGCACGAGCCGCAGGTGGTACCGGCGCGGGTGCACGCCTTCAGCTCCGGCACGGTGTGCGCACCGTCGGCGATCGCCGCGCACAGCGTGCCCTTGGTGACGGCGTTGCACGAGCAGATCTGGGCCGAGTCCGGCAGCGCGGACGCGTCGGGCTCGGCGCCGCCCTTGGAGATGAGGGTGACCGGGTCGTCGGGCAGCCGGGACCCGACCAGCGGGCGCAGCGCGCCGTAGCGCGACGCGTCGCCGACCAGGACACCGCCGAGCAGGGTGGACGCGTCGTCGGACACGACCAGCTTGGAGTAGGTCCCCTCGACCGGGTCGTTGACGACGATCTCCAGCGCGCCCTCGGTGACCGCGTGCGCGTCGCCGAAGCTGGCGACGTCGACGCCGAGCAGCTTGAGCTGGGTGGACATGTCCAGCTCCTCGGGCGTCATCCGGGCCTCACCGCCGAGCAGCCGGTCCGCGACGACCTCGGCCATCGCGTAGCCGGGTGCGACCAGGCCGTAGGTGCGGCCCTCCAGCGCGGCGCACTCGCCGATCGCCCAGACGGCGTCGTCACGGGTGCGGCAGCGGTCGTCGACCCAGACGCCGCCGCGCTCGCCGACCGGCAGGCCGCAGTCGCGGGCGAGCTGGTCGGAGGCCCGGATGCCGGCGGAGAACACGACCAGGTCGGCGTCGAGCTCGACGCCGTCGGACAGCGTCCCGACCAGCCTGCCGCGGTCGGTGGACACCGCGGCCAGCGACACCCCGGTCCGCACGGCGATGCCCTGCGCGGTGACCAGTCGCTCGAGCAGCGCACCGCCGCCCGCGTCGACCTGCACCGGCATCAGCCGCGGCGCGATCTCGACGACCTGCGGGGACAGCCCGAGCAGCCGCATCGCGCGCGCCGCCTCCAGGCCCAGCAGCCCGCCGCCGACGACGATCGCCGACGGCCGCCCCTTGCGGGCCGGGTCGTCGGCGGCGGCCGCGGCGGCGGCCTTGATCGCGTCGAGGTCGTCGAGGGTGCGGTAGACGAAGCAGCCGGGAAGGTCCTTGCCGGGGACCGGCGGGACGAACGGGTACGAGCCGGTGGCGAGCACCAGCGCGTCGTAGGTCAGGGTGCGGCCGGACGCAGTGGTGACCCGGCGGGCGTCGCGGTCGATCGAGGCGACGGCGTCGCCGAGGTGGTAGGTGACCAGCGGGTCGCCGCGCAGGTCGTCGTCGTCGAGGCGCAGCTCCTCCTCGGAGCGTCCGTCCACGTAGGACGACAGGGCGACCCGGTCGTAGGCACGGCGGGTCTCCTCGCCGAGGACGGTGATCTCCCAGTCCCCGGCGGTGTCCCGGTCCCGCATCGCGGCGACGAGGCGGTGGCCCACCATGCCGTTCCCGACGACGACCAGACGGCTCATGCTCTGCTCCTTCATGCCGCGCTCTCCTGCGGCGGGTCGATGTCGGCCAGCCAGTCCCGGATCCCGCAGACGACGTCGCGGCAGCTCCCGCAGCCGGTGGCGGCCCGGGTGCGCCGCGACAGCGCGTCGACGTCGTGGGCGCCCGCGCGCCACGCGGTGACCAGCGCGTTCTTGGTGACGCTGTTGCAGCGGCAGACCATGGCACTTCCCGGCATCCGGACCGGGTCGGTGGCGGGCGACGTCTCGCCGGGCAGGGCGCGGCCGAGCAGCAGCGCGAGCCGGTCGGAGGGAGCGGGGGCGCCGGAGTCGTACAGCTCGGTGATCATGGCTGCGGCGTCGGGGAGTCCCATGAGGACGGCCCCGACGACGCGGTCGTCGCGCAGCGCGAGCACGCCGTAGCGGCCGCGGCGGGGGTCGGAGACGCGCAGCTCCTCGTCGCCCGCGGTGGGGTCGCCGAGGGCGGCGAGGTCGATGCCGCGGGCCTTGAGCCGGGTGACCGGGCGGGTGCCGCGGTAGCGCGCGGCCGGGTCGGTGCCGGTCAGCAGGTCGGCGAGGACGGCGGCCTGCTCCCAGCCGGACTGCACGAGCCCGCCCGGGGCGCCGGCGTGCTGCGCGCAGTCGCCGAGGGCGTGCACCCGGCCG
>NZ_WWFY01000411.1:0-14199 GCF_009864975.1 Pseudonocardia sp. SID8383 | reverse complement strand
GCGCACGCCGTGCCCACCACCGGGACCCCGGGCCGTCGCGCGCGACGGTCCACGCCGTCGTCGGCGGCCGGGCTGTCCGGTGTGGAGCTGTTCGGCGGGTCGTCTTCGCCCGAGGAGCCCGCGGCCCCGCAGGCCGAGGTGCCCGCACCGCGCACCGAGGTCACCGGCGGGGCCATCGCCGGCCTGCACGAACCCGAGGTGTCGGGGACGGGCTCGGTCGTCGCGATCGACCGGTCACGACCCGCCCGCTCCCGTGTCCGCCGGTTCGCCCCGCTGGGCGTCGGCGCCGCCGCGGTGCTCGCCGCGACGATGGTGCTGACGCTGCTGCAGCCCGGCACCGAGGACCCGTCGCTGTCCGCGGCGATGGTGAACGACTCGTCGCGCCGGTCGGCGTCGGACACCGCGCTGTCCGCCGGCCCGGTGCTGGCCAACGGGGGCGGCTCCGCACTCGGCGACGCCGCGCAGGGTGCGTCCGGCCAGATCGGCCAGGCCCTGGCCGCGCAGGAGGCCGCCGAGCGTCGCGCCGAACAGCGCCGCCGCGAGGCTGCCGAGCGGGCACGGGCCGCCGCGAGCCCCGGTGGTTCCGGGAGCTCCGGGAACTCGGGCGGAGCCCCCGCCGCCGGTCCGGTCGGTGGCGCCGTCCAGGTGGCCGGCGACGGCATCCAGGCCGCGCTGAAGATGGGCTGGCAGGCCATCGGTGGCGACGAGTTCCTCGGGTCCACCCTCGGGAACAACTGGTCCCCCTACAACGGCGCCGGCCACGACGGCCAGGGCCGCCGCACCTCCGACGCGATCTCGGTGGAGAACGGCAACCTCGTCATCCGCGGCGACTCGCAGGGCAACACCGGCGGCATGGCCTGGGGCACCTCCCAGAAGTACGGCAAGTGGGAGATGCGAGCGCAGTTCCCCAAGGGCGACAAGCAGTACCACCCGGTGCTGCTGCTGTGGCCGAGCGAGGTGTCCTGGCCGGAGGGCGGCGAGATCGACTTCGCCGAGACCACCAGCGCCAGCGACGACGTGTCCTTCTTCCTGCACTACGGCAGCTCGAACTCGCAAAAGGACGCCAAGAAGCAGCTCGACATCACCCAGTGGCACAACTACGCCGTGGAGTGGACCCCGGACGCGATCGTCGGCTACGTCGACGGCGTCGAGTGGTTCCGCTCCGAGGACCCGAACACGTTCCCCCCGGGTCCGATGCACGCCACGATCCAGCTCGACTACTTCCCCGACGGCGGCTCGCCGGAGCCGTCGGAGATGCGGGTCGCCTGGATGCGCCAGTACGAGTAGCACTCCGCACACACCACCGCCCGCCGCCCGGCGCTCCCCACCGGACGGCGGGCGGTCGTGTGTGCCGGGTCAGCCGGCCAGACCGCGCCGCGCCAGCAGCGGCGCGATCTCCGGGTCGCGGCCGCGGAACGCGCGATAGGCCTCCATCGCGTCGACGGCGCCGCCGCGGGACAGCACCTCGCGGCGGAACCGGTCGCCGTTCTCCCGGCGCAGGCCGCCGTGCTCGCCGAACCAGGCGACGGTGTCGGCGTCGAGCACCTCGGCCCAGATGTAGGAGTAGTACGCCGCCGCGTACCCGCTGCCGCCGAACACGTGGTTGAAGTAGGTACTGCGGTAGCGCGGCGGGACCAGCGGGTGCGCGGCCCCGGCCGCCTCCAGCGCCTGCTGCTCGAACGCGAGCACGTCGGTGATGCCGGCGGCCTCGGCCGGGGACAGCCGGTGCCACGCCTGGTCCAACAGCGACGCGGCCAGGTACTCCGTCGTCGCGAAGCCCTCGCCGTACCCGCGGGCGGCCTGCGACGCGGCCAGCAGCTCGTCGGGCAGCGGCTCGCCGGTCACGTGGTGGCGGGCGAACGAGGTGAGGACCTGCGGGTCCTCCAGCCACATCTCGTTGACCTGGCTGGGGAACTCGACGAAGTCGCGCGGCACCGACGTCCCGGCGAACGTCGGGTACTCCACCTCGGAGAACAGCCCGTGCAGGGCGTGCCCGAACTCGTGGAACAGGGTGCGGACCTCGTCGAGGGTGAGCAGCGCGGGCTCCCCGGCCGGGGGCTTGTTCAGGTTCAGCGTGTTCAGCACGACAGGCCGCGTCCCGAGCAGCGACGACTGGTCGACCAGCGAGTTCATCCATGCCCCGCCGCGCTTCGACGGCCGCGCCCACAGGTCGGCGCCGAACAGCCCGAGCGGCTCGCCGTCGCTGTCACGGACCTCCCACCAGCGCACGTCCGGGTGGTAGGCGGGCAGGTCGGTGCGCTCGGTGAAGGTGATCCCGTACAGCCCGGACGCGGCGCGGAACACGCCGTCGGTGATCACCCGGTCGAGCTCCAGGTACGGGCGCAGCGCGGCGTCGTCGACGGCGTAGCGCTCGCGGCGCACCCGCTCCGCCTCGAACGCCCAGTCCCACGGCTCCAGGTCGCCCTCGACGCCGCCGGCCAGCTCCGCGGCCTCCCGGTCGGCGTTGGCGACGGCGGCGGGGACCAGCGACTCCAGCATCGCGACGGCGGCCTCCGCCGTCCCCGCGGTCGCGTCGTCGATCACGTACGACGCGTGGTCGGGGTACCCCAGCAGCGCGGCCCGCTCGGCGCGCAGCCGCACGATCGCGAGGACGGTGTCACGGGTGTCGTGCTCGCCGCCCTGACCGCGCCCGGTGGACGCACGGAACAGCTCCTCGCGCAGCGACCGGTCGGTGAGCACCGCCAGTGCGGGCTGCGCGGTCGGCAGGACCAGGGTGATCAGCCAGCCGTCGTCGTGACCGCGTTCGGCCGCGGCGGTCGCGGCGGCGGCGACCGCGTCGTCGGACAGGCCACCGAGCCGGTCGCGGTCGGTGACGTGCACGGCCGCGGCGTTCGCCCCGGCCAGCAGCGCCGCACCGAACCGGGTGGTCAGCCCGGACAGCTCGGCGTTCAGCTCCCGCAGCCGGACCTGCTCCTCGGGGCCGAGCCGGGCCCCGGCGCGCACCATGTCGCGGTGGTGGCGCTCGAGCAGCCGCAGCGACTCGGCATCGAGACCGAGGTCGTGGCGACGGGCGTGCAGCGCGTCGATCCGGGCGAACAGGCCCGGGTCCAGCGCGATCGCGTCGGCGTGGGCGGCGAGCATCGGCGCCACCTGCGCCTCGATCTCGCGCACCGCGGGCGAGGAGTCCGCCGAGACGCGCGTGAAGAACAGCCGCGCCACCCGGTCCAGCGTGGCACCGGAGCGCTCCAGGGCGACGACGGTGTCGTCGAAGGTCGGTCCGCCCTCCCCCGCGACGATCGCCGCCACCTCGGCGCGCTGCTCGGCCGTCCCGGCCTCGAACGCGGGCAGATAGTGCTCGTCGGTGATCCGGGAGGTGTCGGGCAGCCCCCACGGCAGCGCGCTCGGGGCGAGGAACGGGTTCATGGGCCCGACCCTACGGCCGGGGACCGTCAGGATCCGGCCAGTTCACGGCGCATCGCGAGCCGCGGCCACACGTCGAGACCGCGCGCGGCCTCGTGCTCCCGGATCGCGCGCAGCCCCGGGCCGGGAGCGATCAGCTCACGGAAACCGAGCCGCACCCAGTGCGGGCCGTTCCACGGCACGTCCCGGTAGGTGGTGAGGGTCAGCGCGGGCAGGCCGTGGTCCCGGGCCCAGCCGGCGAGGTGCTCGACCAGGCCCTCCCCGATCCGTCGTCCGCGCTGCGACGGCAGCACCGACACCTGCTCGACGTGCGCACAGCCGTCGACGAGATCGGCGATCAGGTATCCGACGAGCCCGGCAACGATGCTCGTTCCGCCTGCGCTCGTCTCGGCACCGATGCTCGTTCCGCCTGCGCTCCTCTCGGCACCGATGCTCGTTCCGCCCGCGCTCCTCTCGGCCACCCACGCCCGCCCCGCCACGACGTACGCGGCCAGTACCGCGGCCGGTGGCGGCTCCTCGTCGGCGACGACGTCGAGCCCGATCTCCCGGAACGTCTCCCCCGCGGCGCGCTCGATCTCACGCAGGGCGGGGACGTCGGCGACGCGGGCGGGACGGATCACACCGCGGGATCCTCCACCACCGCGCGGATGCGTTCCAGGGTCGTCCGCATCCCCTCGCGGTTCGTGCGCCCGCGGGCCCACCCCAGCAACGTCCAGTAGAGCCGGGTGCCGGCCGAGGGCTCCAGCCGGAAGGACTCGGTGACGTCGGTGCCCGCGGTGCCGTCCGGCGCGGGGGCCGGGGTGAACCGGTAGTGCCAGTGGTTGATCCGCCGGCCGCCGGGCAGGAGCACGACGAAGCCGAACTCGCGGCCCGGCTCGCAGGCGGTGATCTCGCACTCCGACCAGTAGGTCGGGCCGCGTCCGTTGCGGACGACCTTGCCGCGGAACCGGACACCGACGGCCGGGCCGGTCGCGCCGCCCAGCCACTGCGCGTCGACGGTCTCGGGTGAGAACCGGCCGGTGTTGCGGATGTCGGAGACCAGCTCCCAGACCCGCTCGGCCGGTGCCGTCATGTGGACGGTGACCTCGTCATGCACGGTGTTCCCCCTCGATGCCGCACACCAGGTCGGCGGCGCGCTCCCCGATCATGATCGCGGTCGCGGCCGGTCCGCGCCGCGGCGCGCGGGGCAGGACCGAGGTGTCCGCCACCCGGAGCCCGGCCAGGCCGTGCACCCGCAGGTCGGCGTCCACGACGGCATCCGGCCCGGAGCCCATCGCGGCGCTGCCGGACAGGTGCACCGAGGTCGTCAGGTGGTCGCGGATCCAGCCGTCGAGCCGGGTGTCGTTGCCGAGCTCCCAGCCGGCGGGGCCGCCGTCGTCGGGGCCCGCGCGGTCCCAACCCGCGGCGCGCAGGATCTCCGCGGCGATCCGCACCGCGGCCCGCATCCGGTGCCGGTCGGAGGTGGTGCGCAGGTAGCGGAAGTCCAGCCGGGGCGGGTCGTCGTGGTCCGGGGAGGTGATGGCGAGCATCCCGAGGCTGTCCGGGCGCTGGACCGCGCACATCAGGTGCGCGGGACCGCCGGGTGCGAACGGGTGCGCGAACAGCAGGATCTCCAGGTCACCGGCCGGGTCGGTCCCGGAGTCGAGGTTGAGCGCGGCCTGCGGGGCGACGGCGTCGGCGGGCGGGTCCGGCAGCCCGCTGCGCAGCGGCAGGAACACCGCGGGGTGGTCCGACCAGCCACGCCCGACCCCGGGCAGCTCGTGCGCCACCGCGACGCCCGCGGCCCGCAGGGTGTCCTCCGGCCCGATCCCGGAGCGCTGCAGCAGCGCCGGGGTGCCGACCGCGCCCGCCGTCACGACGGTCTCGGCCGCGTGCAGGGTGCGACCACCGACGCGCACGCCGGTGACCCGGTCGCCGTCGAGCACCAGGGTCTCGACCGGGGTCCCCCCGAACACGGTCAGCGCGTCCTTCCACTCCGCGTTCCCCCACGGCGGCGGCAGGTAGGCGGTGGCGGCGCTGACCCGGCGCCCGTCGACGGCGTTGGTCGGGATCGGACCCGCTCCGGGTGGGCCACCGGCGTTCTTGTCCGGCTCCTCGGGGTGGCCGAGCGCGAGGCAGGCGGCCAGGAACGGGTCGGTCGTCGCGGCCCGCAGCCGGCCCGAGGGCCGTGAGATGCGCAGCGGACCGGCGTCGCCGTGCCGGTCGGAGGTGCAGAAGTCGAGGTCGCGCTCCAGCCGCCGGTAGTACGGCAGGACGTCGTCGTAGGACCAGCCCGGGACGCCCCAGTCCGCGAAGTCCGCCGGGACGGCGCGCACGAAGTAGCCGCCGTTGATCGCGCCGGAGCCGCCCAGCACGCGTCCGCGCGGCACGGTGCACTCCCGGCCCTGGCACAGCGTCGCCCGGTAGGCCCAGTTCAGGACGTGGCCGGGGGCGGTCGCGGCGAGCGAGGCGATCGGCGTCGAGTCCGGTGGGACGACGACGGCGCCCGCCTCGACCAGGGCCGTGCGCACACCGCGCCCGGCCAGCCGGCCCGCGAGGGTGCACCCCGCGGACCCCGCGCCCACCACCACCACGTCGAAGCTGTCGGTCATTGCTGCCAGGATGCCCCACGTGACCGACGCTGCACGTGACCTCGCCTCGTTCCTCACCGCGAGCCCGTCGCCGTACCACGCGGTGGCCGAGGCCGTCCGCCGGTTGTCCGCGGCGGGCTTCACCGAGCAGCACGAGGACGAGCCGTGGGCCGACGGGCCGGGCGGGCGCTACCTGGTCCGCGACGGCACCGTCCTGGCCTGGTGGCAGCCCGCGTCCGGGCCGGGCGCCCCGCTGCGGATCTTCGCCGCGCACACCGACTCCCCCGGGTTCAAGGTCAAGCCGAACCCCGACGTCGGTGTGGCCGGGTGGCGCCAGGTCGGGGTGGAGGTCTACGGCGGCGCGCTGTGGAACTCCTGGCTGGACCGTGACCTCGGCCTCGCCGGGCGCCTCGCGCTCTACGACGGCCGGGTCGTCCCGGTCCGTGTGGACCGGCCGCTGCTGCGCATCCCGCAGCTGGCGATCCATCTCGACCGCGGCGTGAACCAGGGCCTGACCCTGGACCCGCAGCGGCACCTGCTCCCGATCTGGGGACTCGGCGACCCGGACGGCGGCGACCTGGTGGAGTTCCTCGCCGTGCGCGTCGGCGAGGACCCCGAGGACGTCGCGGCGCACGACCTGTTCACCTACGACCTGACGCCGCCGGCCACCCTCGGCCGCGACGACGAGCTGCTCGCCGCCCCGCGGCTGGACAACCTGGCCTCGGTGCACGCCGGGATCAGCGCGCTGCTCACCGCCGTCGAGCGGGACCCGGGCACCGTCCCGGTGTTCGTCGGGTTCGACCACGAGGAGATCGGCTCGGCCAGCGCGACCGGCGCGGCCGGGCCGCTGCTGGAGACGGTGCTGACCCGGCTGGCCGGCGGGTTCGACGCCCGGCACGCGGTGTTCGCCCGCTCGCGCTGCCTGTCGGTGGACGTCACGCACGCCGCGCACCCCAACCACCTGGACAAACACGATCCGGACCACCTGTCGGTGCCGAACCGGGGGCCGTCGCTGAAGGTCAACGCGGTGCAGCGCTACGCCACCGATGCGCCGGGCGCGGCCGCCTGGAAGCGGGCCTGCCGCACCGCGGACGTGCCGAACCAGGTGTTCGTCTCGAAGAACACCGTGCCGTGCGGATCCACCGTCGGGCCGATCATGGCGACCCGGCTCGGAATCCGGACCGTCGACGTCGGCATCCCGGTGCTGTCGATGCACTCGGCGCGCGAGCTGTGCGGCGTGCACGACCCGGGCCTGCTGGCCCGGGCGGGTGTGGAGTTCCTGACCGACGCCGGCTGAGGCCCGCGGTCAGCGCAGCACGGGCTGCCCCGGCATGGAGGTGTCGCTGTCCACGATCCGCGACCCCAGCGGCAGCAGCGACACCGGGATGAGCTTCAGGTTCGCCCAGGCCAGCGGCAGCCCGATGATCGTGACGGCGAGCGCGAGGGCGGTGGCGATGTGCCCGATCACCAGCCACCAGCCGAACAGCACGATCCACAGCACGTTGCCGATGGTCGACGCGGCCCCCGCGGTGGGGAGGCGCACGACGTCGCGGCCGAACGGCCACAACGCGTAGAGCCCGATCCGGAACGAGGCGATCCCGAACGGGATGGTCACGACCAGCACGCAGGCGACGATCCCTGCGAGCATGTAGCCGAGGAACAGCCAGAAGCCGGAGAGGACCAGCCAGACCACGTTCAGGATGAGGCGGAGCATGGCTCCAGGCTGCCCGCACCGCCCGTCCGATCCCTCGGGGTTCTCCCGGAGGACGGCCCGGAACCGGCGTGATCGACGTGCGGCCGGCCGCGGCACGGGGTGTCCTGGACACATGACGGATCACGGCCTGTTCGGGCCGCACTCGGTGACCTGGCGGGTGCACCTCGAACCGGTGATGTGGGTGGCCGGGATGCGCGCGCTGCTGCTGCAGTCGCTGGACCCGCGGGTGATGCGCGGGACGTACCAGAACTCGGCGCTGTTCGACCCGAAGAAGTCCTACGCGCGGTTCCAGCGGACCGTCGAGTTCGTCGGGACCCGCACGTTCGGACCGCTGGCCGACGTCGACCGGGCCGGCGCCCGCGTCCGGGGACTGCACGCCGGGCTGCGCGGCCACGACCCCGACAGCGGCGAGAGCTACCGGATCGACGCCCCGGAGGGCCTGCTCTGGGTGCACGCCGCGGAGATCGAATCCTACACCGACGTCGCCCGCCGGTCGGGTCTGCTCGACGACGACTCGGCGGACACCTACGTCGCCGAGAGCGTCCGGGCCGCCGAGGTGGTCGGCATCGACCCGGCGACCGTGCCGTCGTCGGTGGCCGAGATGGCCGAGTACATGGCCGCGGTGCGCCCCCGGCTGCGGATGACCGACGAGGCCCGCCGCGCCGCCGGGAACCTGTTCGCCCCGCAGGGCGCGGCGCCGCCGCAGGTCCGGCTCGGCATCGCCGGGCTGTCGACGCTGGCCCTGGCCACGCTGCCGCGCTGGGCGCGGCGGCTCTACGGCCTGCCCGGTCTCCCGACGACGGACTGGTCCACCACGCTCACCCTGCGCGCGCTGCGCACCGCCACCGGGGTGCTGCCGGACGTGCCGGGGCCGCCGGAGGTCGAGCAGGCGCGGCGGCTGGTGCGGGCGGCCCGCGGGGTCGCGGAATCCGCGTGACCGACGGATGCACCGACGGCCAGGCTGGGGACATGTACCTGCTGACCGGCATCCAGGCGTCGGGGAAGTCGACCGTGGCGCAGGCACTCGCCGAACGCCTGCCCGCGCCCGCGGTGCACGTGCACGGCGACCGGTTCCGCCGGTGGATCGTCACCGGACGCGCCGAGATGGGCCCCGACGCCGGCCCCGAGGCGCACCGCCAGCTGCGGCTGCGGCACACCCTCACCGCTCAGGCCGCCGACGGCTACGCCGACGCCGGGTTCTCCGTCGTCGTCCAGGACGTGGTGCTCGGGGCACACCTGCCGGCGACCGTGGCGGCGCTGCGGACCCGTCCGCTGTACGTCGTGGTGCTGGCGCCACGACCGGAGGTGGCGGCCCGGCGGCAGGCCGAGCGGGACAAGGTGACCTCGGACGCGTTCACCGCAGCGGCGCTGGACACGGTGCTGCGGTCGGAGACGCCCCGCATCGGGCTGTGGCTGGACACCTCGGAGCTGGACGTGGCCGCGACCGTCGACGCGATCCTCGACCGGACCGCGGAGAGCGCCGTCGGCACGGTGGGGAC
Organism: Pseudonocardia sp. SID8383; assembly: GCF_009864975.1. NCBI lineage: Bacteria > Bacillati > Actinomycetota > Actinomycetes > Pseudonocardiales > Pseudonocardiaceae > Pseudonocardia > Pseudonocardia sp. SID8383. Next base: position 5,035 of record NZ_WWFY01000411.1, on the reverse strand, counting down.
GGTCCGCGTGTGGCACACCGAGCAGGGCTGGGGCGTCGTCGACTCCCCCGTCACACCCGGCGGGTGCTGGGTGCACTTCTCGGCGGTCGCGGGCGACGCGGTCCCTGCCGCCGGCGACGTCGTGACGCTGGAGTGGGAGGCGGGCGAGCAGGACGTCTTTGCGTTCCGCGGAACGCGGCTGACCCCGCAGGACGACGGCCCGTCCGGGGCGTACCGCAGCTCGCTCACCCTCACGTTCGACCCGTGATCTCCTCGACGACGCTCTCCCCGGTGCCGGGCCGCGACTCCCAGGCCCAGGACTCGTGCGAGCGCAGCCGGCCGTCGTCGAGGATCTCGAGGCGGGCCTCACAGCGACCCGAGCTGGTGGTTCCGTCGGTGGAGACGTGCACGTAGCGGAAGCGCAGGACGTCGCCGTCGCGGGTACCGGCCAGCCGGCCCAGGCGGACGGCGCCACCGGCGTACTCGGCCCAGACCAGGCCGTCGGCCTCGTGGTAGTCGAAGACCGTGGCCCGCCCGACCTCACCGTCACCGGAGTTGCTCACGCCGGCGAACCGGCGGCCGTCCACGCTGGGTGCGCTGCTCATGTCCCGATCCGACCACGGGAGGATGGCGGGGTGGAGTTCCCCGTGACGTTCCTCCCGCCGCTGGTGCGGACCTGCACCGACTCGGGTGAGGGACCCTGGAACGAGCTGCTCGGGATCATCGCGCCCGACGATCCGGACGAGGAGACCTTCCTCGCCGCGTTCGACGTCGTCACCGAGAACCTCTTCGACGGCTGGACCGCGGACCGCGTCGTCGCGTTCGCGCTCGACGACGGGCTCGCCACCCATCATCCGCTGCTGTTCGTCGTCGACGAGCGGACCCTGGTCGACGACGGCTTCCCGATCGTCGCGGCCGACCTGCGGCAGGATCCCGGCCGAACCTTTCGGATCGCCGCAGCAGACCTGTGGTCGGTGGAGAACAACGTGGCGACCGCGAACATGGAGTTCGCCGACTACGCCGACCACGCGGAGCTGCAGCCCGACCGGATCTTCCGCGGGTTCTGCTGAGCGCCGCTACCGTCGACGTCGTGAGCTCCACGGTCTGGCCGGTCCTGCACTACGACGACCCGGGCGCCGCGGTCCGTTTCCTGGTCGAGGCAGCCGGGTTCGCCGCATCGGTCGTCGTCCACGACGAGGTCGGCGACGTCGTGCACGCCGAGCTCACCCGCGACGGCGGGACCGTCCTGCTCGGCGGCACGAAGCACGACGACGGCGTCCACGCCGGCCTGCACGCCGGCGCCGTGTACGTGGCGTGCCGCTCCGACGCCGACGTCGACGCCGTCCACCGGCGCGCCGCGGATGCGGGCGGGACCGTCGTGCAGGCGCCGCACCCCACCTCCTTCGCCGCGGGCGGCCCGACACGGGCCTGCACCGTCGCCGACCCCGAGGGCAACCTCTGGACCTTCGCGACCTACCCCGGCGGCGGCTGACTCGCGTTCCGCGGAACGCGGCCGGGCCGTCTCAGACGCCGGTGCTCCCGTCGATCCGCTCGCGGACCAGGTCGGCGTGCCCGACGTGGCGGGCGTACTCCGCGATGACGTGGGTGAGGATCCAGACCACCGACACCGCGTTCCCGCCCAGGGAGCCCGTGCCGTCCGGCCCGGCCGCCTCGACGACCTCGCGGGCCCGGCCGACCTCCTCCTCCCAGGCGGCGCGGGCCTCGACGATGCCCGCGCTCCCGAGCTCGAACCCGCCGTCGTGGCCGGTCCCGGGCTCGCGCGGGTGCAGCGGCGGCACGTCCTCGCCGCCCAGGACCTGCCGGAACCAGTTCCGTTCGACGGCGGCCAGGTGCTGCACCAGCCCCAGCAGGGTCAGCGACGACGGCGGCACCGACGCCGTCCGCAGCTGCTCGTCGGTCAGGCCGTCGCACTTCCCGGCCAGGGTGGCGCGGTAGAAGTCGAGCCAGGCCGTGAGCGTGGTGAGGGCGTCGGCCTGCATCGGGGGGTGCGCGCGGTCGGTCATGCCCGTGATCGTGGCAGCGGGGTCCGACATCTTCCGCTCCCGGCCGGGCGGTGGTCCACTGCGGTCGTGACCGACACCTCGCCAACCGTGGTACGCAGCAGCCGGACCGTCGCCGCCGACCCCGCGACGATCTTCGAGCTCATCGCCGACCCCGCCCGCCAGCCGTCCTGGGACGGGAACGACAACCTCGCCGAGGCCGCCCCCGGCCAACGGGTCCGCGCCGTCGGCGACGTGTTCGCGATGCTGCTGACCCAGGGCACCGTGCGGGAGAACCGGGTCGTCGAGTTCACCGAGGGACGGCTGGTCGCGTGGCTGCCCACGGAACCGGGGAGCCCGCCGCCCGGGCACCTGTGGCGCTGGGAGCTGGAGCCCGTCGACGACGCCACGACCCGGGTGACCTGCACCTACGACTGGACCGGCCTCGACCCGGACGACACGTTCCGGCAGAAGCGGGCCCGCGACACCACCGCCGACCGGCTGAGCGCCTCGCTCGACCGGCTCGCCGTCGTCGCCGAGAAGATGTGATCCGTGACACCTCCGGCGGACGAACGATCATGGAAAAGTGCTGACCTGCCGGCATGGATGCCGAGCAGGTGATCACCGTTCTCGCCGGGTTCCCCGGCACGCGGATCGTCGAGGGCAACGGGGACGCGTTCGCGATCCACAACCCGGACCACGACTACGAGCAGCGCCCCCGGCAGGGCTGGGCGACCGTGGTGCGGTCCGACGTGAACGACACCGCGTCCGACCTCGACCGCCCCGGGGCGTTCCGGCTCAACGTCGGGCTGCCCACCGCGCGCTACCGGGAGCTGTTCCCGACCGATCCGGGCATCGACCCGACGACCCGTGACCTGCTGTTCCCGCACCCCGTCCACGCCGCCCACCACTGGGTCGCGGTGGTGGAGCCGGACACGACCTGGCCGCGGGTGCGGGAGCTGCTCGACGACGCGTACGACTTCGCCGTCCGCAAGCACGACAACGCCATCCGGCGAGTTCATAGGATGTCCTGACGAACGTCGGCTGGTCACGATGCGCGTCACCCAGGACGACCTCGCGCCGTCGACCGCACGGCTGACGACGAGATCACCGGAGACCGGAGAACACGACATGGTCGATCCCGTACTCGGACGGAGCCGTTCATGAGCGCGGGAGCGAGGGCCGCGGCGGTGTTCGCACGGCTCCTACACTCACGCCCGCTGGCCCGAGCGCCGCTGGTGCTCTACCGCGCCGGGCTCGGTGCCGTGTTCGGCTCGCGGATGCTGCTGCTCGAACACACCGGCCGACGGAGCGGACAGACACGGCGTGTGGTGTTGGAGGTCGTGTGGCGCACCGGTCCCGGCCGCTACGTCGTGGCGTCCGGGTTCGGCGAGCGCGCTCAGTGGTTCCGCAACATCACCGCCGAGCCGCGGGTCCGGGTGTCGGTGGCAGGACGACGGTCCGTTCCCGCACGAGCCCGGCTGCTCGACCCGGCCGAGGGCGGCGAGGTGCTGGCCCACTACATCGCGGCCGACGACAAGCGCTGGACATGGTTCCGGCAGGTCCTGGAACGCACCCTCGGCCGCCCGGTCACCGCCGCAGACCCGCCCCCCATGGTCGAGCTGAGCCTCGATCACTGAAGGTCGCCGATCAGGACTGCGACCTGTGGCGGAAGCGGGGGGATTCGAACCCCCGGTCCTTTCGGACGCCCGCTTTCAAGGACGGCACACCGTAGTTCGGACCGGACCGTCCGCGCCCCGGGTCCAAGTAGACCGGTGCCGACTCCCACCTATCGACGGAGATGAACGTCGGCAACTGCAACCACGAACGCAACCGCTCCGCAGGCGATGAACGCCCCCACCGAGGTCCCGCACTCTTGAACCTCCGCACGCTGAGACCGACGACCACCAGCGGCCCCACGCCACGACGCGTCCGTTGCGGCGCGAACTTAACCGGCTCTTCCCAGATGAGGGTGTAGGTCGGCCGGGCGCGTCGGTCCGCAGATAGACGTCGAGGTCTCCCGACGATGGAGGTTCCTACGCCATCCATCCGAAAGACCTCGACGTGTCCGACGCTACCCCGCCGGCCGGCTTCGGCCGCCCTGACCTGACCGCCTTCGCGGCTCATCCCAATCGACCCTGATCGGGTCTGCTGACCCCCTCGACGAGAACGCAGCGACATCACAGCCACCCAACCCCGACCGTCCGGGAAGCCGGGGCACGTCACATGGCCTGTGCTGCGGGCGTGTCGAGTGGGTCGTCCAGGGGCGACGCAGGAGCGTCGACGCGACGTGCTGAGAGGTGGTTCCAACCGAGCGCTAGGTGTACTGCCCGGACAGGTTGGTCAACCTGCTGATCGGTGGGAGACCACCGATGGCGGTGTGGGGCCTGTGGTGGTTGTACTCGTGCAGCCACCCGGGTAGCGCCTTTCGGCGTTGCGACTCGCCGGTGTAGAGCCGGGCGAAGGCCCAGCCGTCGGCGAGAGTGCGGTGGAACCGTTCGATCTTTCCGTTGGTCTGTGGGCGGTAGGGACGGGTGCGTTTCGGGGTGATCCGCAGCGCGTGGCAGGTGTCGCGCCAGGCGTGGGAGCGGTAGGCCGAGCCGTTGTCGGACAGGACTCGGCGGGTGGTGACCCCGCGGGCGGAGAACCAGGCCACCGCGCGGCGCAGCACAGCGATCGCGGTGGCGGCGGTCTCGTCGTCGTGGATCTCGGCGTAGGCCAGGCGGGAGTGGTCGTCGAGCACGGTGTGCACGAACGCCGTGCCCATCTTCGCCTGGTGGTGGGCGTTGCGAAGTTTCCCAGGGGTCGCGGCCCGGTTGCGGTCTCCCTGGGCGCGCCCGACATAGCGCCAGCCGCCGCCGTCGGGGATGTTGCCCAGCTTCTTCACATCCACGTGCAGCAGATCCCCGGGGGCGGGGTGTTCGTAGCGACGCACCGGTTCTCCGGTGGCGCGGTCGACATGGGCGAGGCGGTTGATCCGACACCGCACCAGCACCCGGTGCACGGTCGAGGCAGCGACACCGACCCGGTCGGCGATCTGGACCGGGCCCAGGCGC
>NZ_WWFY01000410.1:0-14928 GCF_009864975.1 Pseudonocardia sp. SID8383 | reverse complement strand
CGAGCCGGAAGGTGAGCCCGGCGGCGGGTGCGCGGCCGGCGTCGGGCGCGAGCCGCCGAGCCAGCTCGCTCGACGCCGACAGCGTCGCCCAGGTGCGGTCGTCGTCGACGGCCGGCGTGGGGGTCCAGCTCAGCAGCAGTGCCGGGCCGGGGGGAGGGGCGCCGTTGCGGAGGGGACGCGGGCCACCGTTGCGGTCGGGGGCGCCGGTCTCCGTTCCGCCGGGCCGCCCGTCGAGCGGGAGCACGATGCCTCGCGGGTCGTCCGGTTGACCGAGCATGTCTCTCCAACGACGTCACGGGCCCCGAGGTCACGAGCCCGGCGGAAGGGGGCGTGTCCATGGTGCCCTGCGCCGTCCGGGCTCCGGCTCTCGCCCCGGGTGCCCGGGTCCGGGTAGAACTCCTGTGTGGGGACCGCATACGTGATCGGCACGTTCGACACCAAGGGCGCCGAGCTGGCCTGGGTGGCCGAGCTGATGGCCGCCGACGGCGCCGACGTGCGCCGGGTGGACGTGTCCACCTCCGGTGCGGCGTGCCCCGGTCCGGACGTCACCGCGGCCGAGGTCGCCGCCTGCCACCCCGGTGGCGCCGAGGCGGTGTTCACCGGCGAGCGCGGCAGCGCGGTGGGGGCGATGGCGCAGGCGCTGCGGGCCTTCCTCGCCGGCCGCGACGACGTCGGCGGCGTCCTCGGGCTCGGCGGCTCGGGCGGGACCGCGCTGGTCACCCCGGCGATGCGCGACCTCCCGGTCGGGGTGCCCACACTGATGGTCTCCACGGTCGCCTCCGGCGACACCGCGCCCTACGTGGGGGCGAGCGACGTCGCGATGCTGAACGCCGTCACCGACGTCGCGGGCCTCAACCGCATCTCGCGACGGGTACTGGGCAACGCCGCGCACATGCTGGCCGCCGCCGTCACCGCCCCGCCGCCGGAGACCGGTGCCGACCTGCCCGCCGTCGGGCTGACCATGTTCGGGGTGACCACGCCGCTGGTCACCGCGGTCCGCGAACGGCTCGGCGACGACGTCGACGCCCTGGTCTTCCACGCCACCGGCTCGGGCGGGCCGTCGATGGAGAAGCTCGTCGACTCCGGCCTGGTCGACTCGGTGCTGGACCTGACCACCACCGAGGTCGCGGACCTGCTCGTCGGCGGGGTGATGGCCTGCGGCCCCGACCGGCTCGACGCGATCGCCCGCACCGCGGTGCCGTGGGTCGGCTCCTGCGGCGCCCTGGACATGGTCAACTTCGGCGCACGCGCGACCGTCCCGGAACGCTTCGCCGGCCGCCTGTTCCACGAGCACAACGCGAACGTCACCCTGATGCGCACCACCGTCGACGAGAACCGGGAGATCGGGGCCTGGCTGGCGGCGAAGCTGAACGCGCTGACCGGGCCGTGGCGGTTCCTGCTCCCGCTGGGCGGGGTGTCCGCACTGGACGCGCCGGGCGCGGCGTTCCACGATCCCGAGGCGGACGCGGCGCTGTTCGCCGCGATCGAGGCCGGTGTGGACTCCCCGGACGGTGTCCGGCGGGTCGCGCACCACGTCAACGACCCGGAGTTCGCCGACGCGGTGCTCTCGGCCTGGCAGGAGGTACGGCGATGAGGCGGTTCAGCCGCGCGGAGCTGATGGAGCGGTTCGGCGGGATGGCCGCCCGCGGCGAGCCGATCGTCGGCGGCGGCGCGGGCACCGGGCTGTCGGCCAAGTGCGAGGAGGCCGGCGGGATCGATCTCATCGTCATCTACAACTCCGGGCGCTACCGGATGGCGGGCCGCGGCTCGCTCGCCGGGCTGCTGGCCTACGGCAACGCCAACGACATCGTCGTCGAGATGGCGGCCGAGGTGCTGCCGGTGGTCCGCCGCACCCCGGTGCTGGCCGGGGTCAACGGCACCGACCCGTTCCTGTTCACCGACCGCTTCCTCGACGAGCTGTCCTCGCTCGGCTTCGCCGGCATCCAGAACTTCCCGACCGTCGGGCTGATCGACGGCACCTTCCGGGCCAACCTGGAGGAGACCGGGATGGGCTACGCGCTGGAGGTCGACCTCGTCGCCGCGGCGCGGGCCAAGGACATGCTCACCACGCCGTACGTCTTCTCCGCCGACGACGCCCGCGCCATGGCCCGGGCCGGCGCCGACATCGTGGTGTGCCACATGGGGCTCACCACCGGCGGCGCGATCGGGGCGGGCACCGCGAAGACCCTCGACGACTGCGTCGCGCTCGTCGACGAGTGGGCGCAGGCGGCGCTGGAGGTCCGCGACGACGTGCTCGTGCTCGTCCACGGCGGGCCGGTCGCGATGCCCGAGGACGCCGCGCACGTGCTCCGCACGGCGAAGGTCTGCCACGGCTTCTACGGGGCCTCGTCGATGGAGCGGCTGCCGACCGAGACCGCGCTGACCGAGCAGACGCGCGCCTTCAAGAACGTGCTGGAGCGGTGATGGCGCGCGGGATGGACGCTCCGCCGCCCGGCGGGGACTGGCGGCGACGGACGGCGGTGCGCGGGGGCAGGGTGTCGCACGCACTCGCCGCGCACGGGTGGCTGGTGCTCCTGCTGGCCGGGGCGGCCCTCGGTGTGCTGATCGGGGTGATCGTCGGCATCACGCAGGTGGGGCAGTACCCGGCCGACGAACTGCTCGGCCGGACGCTGGGCTACGCGATCGCCTCGGCGGTGTTCTGCGCGGTCCCGGCGGTGCTGTTCGTCGGGCTCCCCGCCCAGGCGCTGGCCCGCTCCTACCTGCGCTCCGCGAGCCCCGCCGAGCGCGAGGCCATGCGACGGGCCGCCGGGAACGCCCCCGCCTCCGTGCCCGACGGCCTCGTCGCGGGGTCGCGCTGGGCCCGCGCCTACTCCGGCTGCGTCGGCTCGGTGACCGCCTTCCACGGCGTCGTGCGCACGGTGCCCGACGGCCCGGCCAAGGACTGGCTGCACGACATCGGCCGCAACCTCGACGCCGAGCTCGCCGAGGCCCTGCGCACCGCGCGGATGGGGGAGAGCCTGGAGGGCGCGGGCCAGGGCAGCGAGGTGGCCCGCACCGTGGGCGCCCGCCTCGAGGTCGCCCGCACCGCCTTCCACGACACCGCGGAGCTGGCCGCGTCGATCGCGCTGGACCTGCGGGTCGACAGCGGCTTCGACGACGTCCGCAGCCAGCTCGACCAGCTCGCGGCGCAGGCCCCCCACCTGCGCCGGCAGTCCTGACACTCCCGAGGAGGAGTCCCCGATGCCCCGTCCCTACTCCAGTGCCGTGATCACGGCACCGCTGGCCGAGGTGTGGCCGCACGTCCGCGACTTCGGTGGCCTGCACCGCTGGCACCCGGCGATCGCGACCTGCGAGCTGATCCGCGGCGCCTCCGGCAGCGAGATCGGCGCGCAGCGACGCCTGACCCTCGCCGACGGCGGCGGCACCGTCGTCGAGGAGCTGACCGCACTCGACGAGCGCGGCCACGCCCTCACCTACGAGATCCTCGAGTCGCCGTTCCCGGTGCGCCGCTACGTCTCCACCGTGCGGCTGGCCCCGGTCACCGCGGTCGGGCACACCTTCGGCGAGTGGTGGACCGAGTTCGACGCCGACGGCACCGACGAGGGCGACCTCGCGGGCCTGTTCGCGAACGGCGTGTTCGGTGCGGGCCTGGCGGCGCTGGGGGAGAGGTTCGGCCGGTAGGCCTCACCAGCCGCGCAGGTCGACCGCCCAGGTCTCCAGCACCTCGTCGCCGTCGACGAGGTGCATCCGCTCGTGCAGCGCGACGGTCGGGTCGACGTGCGCCGGCACGACCCGCACCCGGTCACCGGTGCGCGGCGGGGCGTCGGCGGCGAACACCAGGTGCTCGTCGGAGCAGAACCACACGTTCCCACCGGGCACCGTGGGGTTGCCGTGGTCCATGCCGAACGCCTTGAGGCCCGCGTCGGCGACCGCCCAGCCGGGCATGTCGCCGTCGGGTGCGGTCGTCGAGACCACGGTGGACAGCACCGTCAGCGCCTGGCGGAACGGCAGCCCGGCGGCGGTGTAGGCGGTGTCCATCAGGGCGTAGGACCCGGCCTGGATCTCGGTGCAGGCGGTGTTCATCGCGTGCGTGCCGGTGCCGCCGCCGGAGACCACCTCGCCGCCGACGTCGGCGTGCGCGGCCAGCAGCCGGTCGGTGCACTCGGTGGTGAGCCGGGCGCGTTCGGCTGCGTCGTCGAGCATCTGCAGGTGGCCCTCGTAGCCCATCACGCCGCGCACGACGAGCCCGGCTGCGCGGGCGGCGTCGGCGAGCGCCCCGGCCCGCGCGGGCGCGATGCCGCAGCGGGGCAGGCCGACGTTGACGTCGATGAGCACCTCGCGGACGCCGCCGTCCACGGCGGCCCGCAACGTCTGCTCCGAGTCGATCGCGACGGTGACCCGCGCGCCCGACCCGACGACGGCGCCGAGCCGGCGGGCGTCGAGCACCTCGTTGGCCAGCAGAAGGTCCGCGCCCAGCCCGGCCGCCGCCATGCCCTCCACCTCCCGCACGGTGGCGCAGGTGAACCCGGTGTGGCCGTGGGCGGCCTGCCGTCGGGCCAGCTCGGTCGTCTTGTGCGCCTTGACGTGCGGGCGCAGCCGCGGGCCGGGTAGCAGCGCGGCCATGTCGGCGAGGTTCGCCTCCAGCGCGGCGGCGTCGACGAGCAGCGCGGGTGTGGTCAGGTCGTCGACGTGCACGGCACTCCCAGGACCCGGTCGAGGTAGGGGTTGCGGAACCGGCCCGCCGGGTCGAGCCGGTCACGTGCGGCGACGAACGCGTCGAACCGCGGGTAGCGGGGCCGCAGCTGATCCGCGGTGCGGGTGTGCAGCTTGCCCCAGTGCGGCCGTCCGTCCAGTGCGGACAGCACCGACTCGACGGCCCCGAAGTACGCCTCGTGCGGGCGTCCCGAGTGGACGTGCACGGCGAGGTAGGCGGTGTCCCGTCCGTACGCGGTGGACAGCGCGATGTCGTCGCCGCGCAGTATCCGCACCTCGACCGGGAACGCGACGTCGTGGGCGTGCCGCGCGGCGGCGGCCCGCAGCCCGTCGAACGCCTCGGACAGCGCGGCCCGCGGCACGGCGTACTCCATCTCCAGGAACCGGACACGGCGCGGGCTGCAGAACACCGCGTACGACGGGGCCACGTACTCCCCGGCGGCCATCTGCCCGGCCATGACCCGGTTGAGCCGCGGGACCAGCGGTGGGGCGAGCGCGGCGACGCGCTGGACGAGCCCGAACGCGCCGTTGCCGAGCACCTCCTCGCCGACCAGCGCGGCGGCCCGGCCGCGCCCGGGCGAGCGCAGTTCCGTCCGGTCGTTCGTCTTGAGCACCGCGGTCGTGGTGTGCGGGAACCAGTAGAACTCGACGTGGTCGTGGCCGGCGGCGAGGTCGTCGAGGCAGTCGAGGACCTCGGCGAGCGGGCGCGCGGACTCGCGGGCGTGCAGGTGGAACGCGGGCACGGTCGCCAGCGTCACCTCGACCAGGACACCGAGCGCCCCGAGCCCCACCCGCGCCAGGTCGAACAGGTCGGGGTGGGCGGCCGGGCCCAGCTCGTGGAGCTCCCCGAGCCCGTCGACCAGGCGCAGCCCGCGCACCCCGTCGGCGATGCCGAGGTACCCGGCGCCGGTGCCGTGGGTGCCGGTGGAGATCGCGCCGGCGACGGTCTGGGCCTCGATGTCGCCGAGGTTGGGCAGGGCGCGGCCGTGGGCCCACAGCCACCGGTTCAGCGTGTGCAGGGTGATCCCGGCCGGGACGGTGACGAGCCCGCCGTCGAGCCGGATCGCGGCGGGGTCGGCGGGGACGGTGAGGGCGACGCCGTCGGGCACGCCGATGCCGGTGAAGGAGTGGCCGCTGCCGAGCGGGCGGATCCGCAGGTCCCTCCCGGCGGCGTCGCGCACCGCCCGGACGACGTCATCGGCGTCGCGGGCGTGGACCGTCCTGATCGGACGGGTGCGCTGGTTGCCCGCCCAGTTGCGCCACCGGTCCGTCACGCTGCGAGCCTGCGCGGCCCGGCGGGCACGGTCAAGACCGGCACGCGTGTCGGCGGCCCGGCGTCACGGTGTCGCGCGGTTACCCTCCGTGTTCGTTCGGAAGGGGTTGGGGTCACGATGATGGGGCGTACGCACGCGTTGTCGGGCGCGGTGCTGGGGCTCGCGGTCTGTTCGGCGGTCCCGCCGCCGCCGGTACTGGTGCCGGTGGTCGTGGTGGTGTGCGCGCTGGCGGCCTTCGCGCCCGACCTCGACCACCCGTCGAGCGTCGCCGCGCGGTCGCTGCCACCGGTCACCTGGCTCCTGTGCCGGGCGATCCGGTGGCTGTCCCGGGTGACGACCGGGGTCTCGCACCGTGGCCTGTCGCACTCGCCGGTCTTCGCGGCCGCGGTCGGGCTGCTGGCGTGGTGGGGGACCGGTTTCCTGCTGTCCGGGGAGACGGCGGTCTGGACCGGTGTCGCGGCCGGCGCGGGCTGCTGGGTCGGGGCGATCGGCGACGAGCTGACCTCGAACGGCAACCGGTTCGCCTTCTGGCCGCTGGAGGGGATCCGCTGGCCGCGGGCGCTGCGGTTCCGCACGGGTGGGACGGGGGAGCACGTCGTCGTCGGGCTGCTGGCGGTCACGGGGGTCGCGCTGATCACCGGCACCTGGGCGTTCTGAGCGGCCCCGGTCGACATCGCTCTATATGGCTGATACACAGGAATATACAAGCGATACATTCGATCTGGGAGGACGCATGACCACGCAGTCGTTGCAGGGCCGGAACGTGCTCGTCGCCGCGGGCGGCAAGAACCTCGGTGGCCTCATCAGCCGCCAGGCCGCCGAGGCGGGGGCGAACGTCGCGATCCACTACAACTCCGAGTCCTCGCGCGCCGAGGCCGAGGAGACGCTGAAGGCGGTCGAGGCGGCGGGTCGCGAAGGGGTGCTCCTGCAGGGCGACCTGACCGTCCCGGCGCAGGTCGAGCAGCTCTTCGCCGACGCGACGGGGTCGCTCGGGCCGATCGACGTCGCCGTCAACGCCGTCGGCAAGGTGCTCCGCAAGCCGATCGTGGACACCACGGAGGCCGAGTACGACGCGATGTTCGACATCAACTCCAAGGCCGCGTACTTCTTCATCAAGGAGGCGGGCCGCAGCGTCTCCGACAACGGCTCGATCGTGACGATCGTGACGGCGCTGCTGGCAGCCTTCACCGACGGCTACTCCACCTACGCCGGTGGGAAGTCCCCGGTCGAGCACTTCACCCGCGCCGCGTCCAAGGAGTTCGCCGACCGCGGCATCTCGGTGAACAACATCGCGCCCGGTCCGATGGACACCCCGTTCTTCTACCCGCAGGAGACCCCGGAGCGGGTCGAGTTCCACAAGTCGCAGGCGATGGGCGGGCGGCTCACCGAGATCGAGGACATCGCCCCCATCGTGCGGTTCCTCGCCACCGAGGGGCACTGGATCACCGGCCAGACGATCTTCGCCAACGGCGGCTACACCACGCGGTGAGGATGTCGTCGTGAGCGCCGGGGCGCGGGGGCGGCCGGAGCGCCGCCGTCGCCGCCCCGGCGCCGCGCGGCCGTCCTACAGTGGGCCGGTGGAGGATCGACCGGTGGAGACCGGGACCCGGGACCGGCTCCTGCGTGCGGCCGCCGACCTCATCGCGGCGTCGCCGGGGGAGACCGTCCCGCTGCGGGCCATCTGCGACGCCGCCGGCGTCCGCCTCCCCACGCTGTACCACTTCTTCGGTAGCAAGGAGGGCCTGCTCGACGCCGTGGTCGAGCACGGGTTCGAGCAGTACCTGTCCGCGAAGCGGGCCCAGGAGTCCAGCGGTGACCCGATCCAGGACATCCGCGACGGGTGGGACGCCCACGTCGAGTTCGGCCTCGCCAACCCGGGCTTCTACGCCCTGATGTACGGGCAGGTCACCCCCGGGCGGCGGCCGTCCGCCCAGGACGGACCGGCCGCCGCCCTGCTCGGCCTGACCCGGGAGGCCGACCGCCGGGGCCGGCTCACCGTGCGCCCGGAACGCGCCGCGGCCCACGTCCTCGCCGCCAACGTCGGCGTCACCCTGCGGCAGATCATCACCGCGCGCCCGGACCCCGGGCTGTCGGCCGACATGCGCGAGGCCACCCTCGCCGCGATCACCGGTGGGCATGCGGAGCACGCACCCGGCGGGCCGGGGGTCGGCGACGCCGCGGCGGCCCTGCTCGGGCTGCCCGACGACAACGACGTCCTCGGGGCGCCGGAGACGGTGCTGCTCAAGAAGTGGCTGGCCGAGCTCGCGCGGCGGGGGTGAGCGGTCGCCACGACCTACCGGTGCGGCCGCACCACCGGCCGCGGTCGCATCGCGGGCGTGGGCTCGTCGGTCTCGACCTCCTCGACGACCGTGGACCCGTGCGCAGGCCCCGCCACCCCGAGGAACGGCCGCACGAAGCGCGCGGTCCGCTCCATCACCTCGTCGTGCACGTCGGCGCGCACGGTCGACGGCTGGGCCTGCACGACGATCTCGCCCGCCCACGGCAGGGCGGGGTCGGCCAGCAGGTCGTCGATGGTCCGGCCGGTCGAGTGGCCCGCCGGCAGCGGCCGGGACAGCGCGACGCGCGGGACCCCGCGGGCGTAGGTCCAGTACCGGGCCAGCTCGGACACGACGTCGCCGTCCGACGACGGCGGCCTGCCCGACAGCACCCCCACCCCGCGGGCCGCGGCGGCGTCCACGGACGACGGCGTCGCCGTCGCCCACCACACCCGTTGCGCGGCGAGCGCGGGCGGCAGCATCTCCAGCAGGACGTCCAGTGCGGCGACGGTGTCACGGTGCCGGTCGTCGTGGTGACGCCCGAAGCGTCGCGCCGCGTCGGGGTCGGCACCCGCGCCGATGCCGAGCTCCAGGCGCCCGCCGGAGAGCGCGTCCAGCACACCGGCGTCCTCGGCGAGCCGGCGCGGGTCCTCCAGCGGCAACGCGACGACGGCCGTCCCCAGGCGGATCAGCCGGGTGCGTTCGGCGACCGCGGCCAGCAGGACCAGCGGCGACGGCAGCCGCCCACCGAGATGCCCGTCGTGGTGCTGGGCCACCCAGAACGAGTCGTACCCGAGCTCCTCGGCCCGCTCCGCCAACCGGATCGTCTCGCGGTAGGCGCGTGACGGATCGTCACCGGTGACGTGCGTGAGGTAACCGAGCCGCATGGCGACGCAGCCTAGGCCGGGTCCCCTCCGGCCCTGGCGGAGGACCGGGGTGACGCGGGTGCGGGGTGTCCCGGCTCCGGTACTCTCCGGCTCGCCGCGGCGGTAGCTCAATTGGTCAGAGCAGCGGACTCATAACCCGTCAGGTTGCCGGTTCGAGCCCGGCCCGCCGCACAGAGGTGCAGCTCAGAGGCCGGTGCTGTTGCCCCGTTGCGGCGGCCTTCGACGATCGACACCGATGGACATCCGTCGGACGTCAGCCGGGCGCGGACGGCGTGGTCGTCGTCGGCGGGCAGGCAGCCCCGGCCCCGGGACGCCGTGTGCCGGCACCCGCGGGGAGCGGGTACCGGCACACGGAGGTCGGTCAGGGACGCCCCGGTCGCGTGGGTGGGGTCCCGTCCCGACGTCGTCGGGGGTCCTGGCCTGCGGGGTCAGAACACCCCGGGCAGGACCAGGACCGCCCACGCGGCGAGCGGGCCGAGGGCCACGATCCCGCAGGTGTAGGTGATGACCTGGCGGTAGAAGCGGGTGCGGTCCACACCCCGGGCGTTGGCCAGCACCAGGGCGCCGTTGGTGGAGAACGGCGACACGTCGACGATCGTGGTGGAGATGGCCATCGCCGCGATCACGCCCGCCGCGGGCAGCGACCCGGTCAGCAGCAGCGGGATCGCCATCGGGATCACCGCGGTCAGGATCGCCGTCGAGGACGCGAAAGCCGAGGTGATGCCGACGACCAGGCACAGGACCAGGGCCACCAGCAGCGGGGCGCCCAGGTGCACGGCGCCCTCGGACACCCACTCGATCGTCCCTGCGTGCTCCAGGACGCCGACGTAGGTGACCATGCCCGCAACCAGCAGGATCGTCGGCCAGCTGATGCCGTCGATCGCCCTGCCGAGGTTGTCGCGGTCCATCAGGGCCAGCACGGCACCGGCGGCCAGGGCCAGGAAGCCGATCTGCAGGTGGAAGGCCAGGGCGCCGACGACGAGGCCGACCAGCGCGACGAGCGTGGCGCGCTGCTGCCAGGTCACGACGCGGGGCTGCCTGCGGACCATCGTCGCCACACCGCCGCCCCCGGTGGGGAGCTCGTCGCCGGCGGCGGGCTCGGGCCGCTCGACGAAGCTCTCCTCGCCACGACGGCGCAGCAGCAGGTAGGTGATGCCGCCGAGCAGGGCGTTGAACGCGAGGCTGGCGAAGAACAGCACGGCCTGGGACACGGCGAGGCCGGAGTCGGCGACGATCCCGAAGACCAGCGCCCCGGAGACGGCCATCGGGGAGAACGCCCCGGCGTGCGCGCCGCAGATGACCATCATGCCGATCATCAGCGGGCTGATGCGGTACTGGAAGGCGAAGCTCATGCCGACCGGGACGAGCAGCGCGACCGCGGCGGGGGTGAAGGTGCCGAGTGCGGTGAGCACCGCGGCGACGGCGAACAGCACCCAGGGCACCAGGATCGCGCGGCCCCGCACCAGGCGGATCCCGGCGTCGACGAGCAGGTCGATGGTGCCGTTCAGCTTTGCCACGGAGAACAGGTACGTGACACCCACGACCGTGACGAACAACGAGACCGGGAAGCCCTCGAAGATCTCCTTCTCGTCGAGGCCGAGGGCGAACGTCCCGACCACGAACGAGGCGACGAAGGCGAGGATCCCGATGTTGATCGGCAGCATCGTCGCGACGACGAACATGCCGGCCAGGACCAGGATGGAGAGAAGTTGCGGAGACATCGTTGTCCTTCGTGACTCGGAGCGGTCCGGGTGTGGGCGGGATCCGGCCGGTGGTGCCGGTCCCGGGGCGGTGTCAGGCGGCGTGCACCGCGGCGGTCGGGACGGTGGCGGCGGTCGCGGGCTCCGGCAGGGCCAGGAGCGCGTCCGCGATCCGGCGCGCGGTGCGGCGGACCGCGACCGCGGGCAGACCGTCACGGCAGCCGTACACGGTGGCGATCACGCCGGCCGGGGTGTCGATCAGCAGGTCCTCCCGCTCCGTCGCGACGAGGTCGTGCAGGACGGTACCGGCGGTGCGGGTCGCAAGGGTGAGCGCGATGCTGCCGGTCACGGCGAGTGCCGGGTGGGTGCGCCCCATCGACAGCATGCGGACGGCCACGTCGGACCGGCCCGGCGCGCCCTCGGCGACCAGCGCCAGCTTGGGGACGGCGCGGGCGGCGTCGCGCGGGGTGTCGGCCAGGCCCATGCGGACGGCCGCGGCCCGGCGGAGCACGTCCAGCCGGTCCAGCAGGCCCGGCAGGGCGTCGATCTCGGCGGGCGACTCGTGCCCGGTGATCCCGACGGCCGCCGCCGGGACGACGACGACCGGGGCGCCGGCGTCGACGAGGGTGACCGGCACGCCGTGCACGACGTCGGCCGGGTTCCCGCTGGGCAGCAGCGAGCCGGTCGTGCGGCCGGCCGGGTCGACGAACCACATGCGGATGCCGACGCCCGGGGTCGGGACCCCGGGGATGTGCTCGTGGCCCTCCTCGACGACGCGGCCGCCGGGGGTCGGCACCTCCAGCACGATCAGCTGGCCGGTGTTGGTGTTGTGCACCCGGACCTCGGTGACGTCCCCGGTGGGGACGACCCACCCGCGGCGCAGCGCCCACGGCCCGACGACCGCGGAGCAGTTCCCGCAGTTGCTGGTCCGGTCCACCCGGCCGTCGGCGATGCCGACCTGGGCGAAGCTGTAGTCGACGTCGGCGTCGTCGCGGGTGCTGCGGGCCAGCACGACGGCCTTGCTGGTGGTGGACGTCGCGCCGCCGACGCCGTCGATCTGGCGCGGGTCCGGGCTTCCGTAGAGCCGGAGCAGCACCTCGTCCGCAGTGCGGCCGTCGACCCGGAGGTCGTCGGCGTCGAAGACCCAGCACTTGCTGGTCCCACCGCGCATCCACGTGGCGGAGATGTCTCGCATGGCTGCTCCCGGAGTTACGGCGCGGCCGCCGGGGGTCGGCGACGTCGTCGACGGTGACGCCGACCGACGTGCAGCACAATCACGAGTTGTGGCACCCTCGTGAAGTTCTGCTTCATGCTGGTGATAGCCGGAACGGGGCGAAGGACCGGCATCGGATCGAGACTGTCCAGCTCAGCTGTGTGAAGCAGAACTGCATGACCCCCAGTAGAACGCCGATTCACCGACCCCCCGTCATCGGTCGCTTCGAGCGGCCGACCGGCCCCCGGAGGCCCCGTGCTCGACGTCCGACGGCTCGCGCTGCTCGCCGCGGTGCTCGACTCCGGCTCCATGACCGCGGCCGCCGAACAGCTCGGCTACTCACCGTCGGCGGTGTCCCAGCAGCTGCGCCGCCTGGAGAAGGAGGCCGGCCAGCCGCTGCTGCAGCGCCAGGCCCGCGGGGTGCTCCCCACCGAGGCCGGCGCGGTGCTCGCCGGGCACGCCCGGCACGTGCTGCGCCGCCTCGAGGCCGCCGAGGCGGACCTCGCCGAGCTGGCCGGGCTGCGCCGCGGGACGCTCGCGATCGGTACGTTCCCGACGATCGCGAGCGCGCTGATGCCGCGGGTCGTCAGCCGCTTCCGCCGCCAGTACCCCGACATCCGGCTCGACGTCCGCAGCGCCCGCCACGACGAGCTGATCGCGATGCTGGAGAGCGGCCGGGTCGGGATCTCGCTGCTCTGGGACTACGCCTGGGACCGGGTCGACCCGGCGCAGTTCTCGCTCACCCCGCTGCTCGACGACCCGACCGTCCTCGTCGTCGCCGACGACCACCGCCTCGCCCGCCGCCGCAGCGTCACCATGGCCGAGCTGGCCGACGAGGACTGGATCGTCCGCGCCCACGACCACCCGGTGGCCGAGGTGCTGGAACGCAGCTGCCGGGCCGCCGGGTTCTCACCGCGCATCGCCTTCGAGGCGAACGACTACCAGGAGGCGCAGGCGATGGTCAGCGTCGGCGTCGGAGTGGCGCTGGCCCCGCGGACGGCGGTCAGTGCACCCCGCCCCGACGTGCGGGTGCTCGGCCTCGGACGGGAGGCGCCGTCGCGGCGGGTGCTGCTGGCGCACCGGCCGGACCGGCTGCGGGCGCCGGCGGAGCTGGCGATGCACCAGATGCTGGTCGACGTCGCGCGGGAGTACCAGACGCAGCCGTGAGCCCGGACGGTCGCGTCCGGTGTCCCCGTACGTCCCGGGCCGGCGCTCTCAGCGCCGCCACAGCACCGGCGCGGGACAGTTGCGCGGTGAACACCGCCGATGCACAGCAGGCCGCGGGACTCGTCCTGACACTCGGATGGCTGCTCGTCGCGGCCGTCCTGTTCGCCCACCGGGTGGGCCTGGTGACGTCGGGCCCGCTGATCGGTCGCGACGTCCGTGTCCCCGGCCCGGTGCTGTGGGGGTCGGGTGCGGCGGTGGCGTTCTACATGGCGCAGGCCGTCGTCGTCGACGCGGTGGAGGACGCCCCGAACCGCATCGTCGCCGGGGCCGACCGGCCGGTGCTGGACTGGATGGTCGCCCACCGCACCCCGGACCTGACGTCGCTGATGGAGGCGGTCAGCCGCTACGGGGGGACGAACGGGACGCTGCTGCTCGCGGCGGCGGCCGTCGCCGTCCTGCTGGTGATGCGTCGCTGGTGGGACGCAGTGGCCGTCGCCGTCGCGACCGGCGGCGTGGCGGTGCTGGTGCCGACCTTCAAGGACGTCTACGGCCGCACCCGACCACCGGTGGCGACCCAGCTGGTCGTCGAGCCCGACCTGTCGCTGCCCTCCGGCCACGCCCTCGGGGCGATCGTGGTCATCGGGATCGTCGCCGTGGTCCTGGGGCGCGCGGTGCGGTCCCCCGGATGGCGGGTCGTGGTCGGCGCCGTCGCCGCCGCCGCGATCCTCACGATCAGCCTCAGCCGGCTCTACCTGGGGGTGCACTGGGTCACCGACGTCGCGACCAGCTGGACGCTCGGCGGAGCCTGGCTCGCGGTCGTCGTCACGGGTCTGATGTGGGTGACCGGACGGGGCTCCGAACGACCCTGACCTGCAGATCCTCGTCGACGAGGTGAGCGGCCGACTCACTGCCGGGTACCGACGCGCTCCCTGCCGCCCGGGTCCCCGGTAGAGGGTTCCGGGCCGACGCCACCGGGCCCGGGCCTTTCGGCCCTTCGCCTCCCCGCCGGCCCCGAGCACCATGGAGGCATCGGGGGGATGCCGTCCACCCGCCGCTGGGGAGCAGGCGGGTGGACGAGGGCCGGGGCCGGCCACGCTCAGGGAGAGTGGCCGGCCCCGGTGTTCCCCTGAGCGCCGGGGGAACGGCTCTCTCCGATTCCGAGATTGCAGCACGGCGTGAGGTATGTGTTCCGTGCAAGCCGGTCGCGACGATTCTCCGGCGACATTTCTCCGGGACGGATCGGCACCACCACGGACGACACGTCCGGTGCTGACGTCGCACTCGACGCGCACCTGGGGTGGACGCTGTACCGGGTGCTCGACGGGCTGCGGTTCCCCGGTGCCGCGCCGGCGCGTCCTCGCGCAGGCCGACGCCTGGGGGTCGGCGGCAGCCTCCGTCTCTGGCTGACCGACCTCCCCGAGGGCAGCTACGCCGGCGTCCACACCGTCGTCGCGGAGATCCGTCGGAGCCGGCGGACCTCGACGTCGGTGGTGGCCGGACCGCAGGCGTCCCGACGGCTCAGCCCGGCGCCACCGTCCGTCGCCGGACGCGCCCTCCGGCCCGGCCGCGGGGGCCCTTCGGCCGGGGCGCGGACGGCGGGCAGTGGGCCAGCCTGGGGGACGAGGGAGGGAGCCCGATGAACGATGCGAACGAGTCCCTCGAAGTCGTCGGTGTCGACGGGTCGGAGTCCGCGCTGAAGGCGGTGCGGTGGGCGGCCCGGGACGCGGCCGCGGCCGG
>NZ_WWFY01000409.1:0-19306 GCF_009864975.1 Pseudonocardia sp. SID8383 | reverse complement strand
GGCCGGGCCCTCGGCGCCGGAGTCCGCGCCGCCGTCGGCGCCGCCGTCGTGCTGGCCGGGGGTGCCCTGGCCGGCGCCGGAGTCGGCGGGGCCCTCGGCGCCGGAGCCGCTCGAGGTGGTGATGTCGTCGTCGTTCAGAGCCATGGTGGTCTCCTGGTGTCGTCGGGACTGTCGCGAGCGGCTACCCCGGGCCGGGCCCGGCCATGCACGTTCCCCTCCGGAACGACGACGGCGGGGGCGGTCACCGGGTGGGTGTCCGCCCCGCCGTCGCGGAGGACCGGGACCGGGGTCAGTAGGCGCCCCCGCCGCGGGTGACCGCACCGGCGGTGCAGGCGAGGATCGACAGGTCGAGCATGGGGGACCAGCGCTCGAGGATGCAGCCGACGCGGGTCTGGCGGAAGAACACCCCTGACCGCGGGCCCGCCGTCTCGTCACATCTGATGAACCGCCGAACGGCCGATAACGGGCTGGTCCGTGCGGAGCGATCCAGCGGAGGAGAGGGCCGCGTCGACGGCCCGCCGGACCAGGGGAGACCGCACGATGACGTCGCACCGCCGCCCACGCCGTTCCGTGTCCCGCGCCCTGCTGGCCGGGCTGGTGCCGGCGACGACGGCGGCCGCGCTCTGCGTCGCGTCCGTCGCCTCCGCCGATCCGGTCGTCGCGATCGTGGCCCCGGCTCCCACGGGTCCCGGTGTGGTGGCGCGGGAGTTCCCGGCGCCGCTCGTGCCGGGGATCGTGCCGGCCGCGCCGCTCTCGTCGTTCGTCGAGGAGGAGCCGGAGCCGGTGCTCTACACCTGCGAGCCGACGGCGGACCCGGAGTTCGAGGACCCGGCCCACCCGCACTACATCACCAACAAGAACTGCCCCGACCTGATCGCGGCCAAGGAACAGGCGCAGCGGGAGTACCTGGAGCAGCTGCAGGCCGAGGAGCACGAGGTGAGCGGGGACGGGCTGGAGTCCGCCTGCTCGGACCCCGCCGGCAGCTACTACGGCACGGCGGCGTGCGGATCCGACCTCGACGGCGACGGTGTCATGGACGGTTTCACCGGCTGACCGCTCGCCGCTGCCCGGCGTCCGCCCAGCTCAAAAAGCTATAATCGAACGTATGGTCGAGTAGGGTCGGATGCGTGGACGATGTCTGGCAGGCCGGTGACGAGGAGCTCCTCCTCGCAGTGGCCGACGTCCAGGAGCGGATCAACCGCGAGTCCGCCTCGCTCGTCGCCCTGGTCGCCGAGATCGCCACCCGCGGGGTGGCAGGGGACAGGGGATTCCGCGACACCGCGGACCTGCTGCGCACCGTGCAGAACGTGGCGCTGTCCACCGCCCGCGCCCGGGTCGATGCCGCTCGGAGGCTGTCCCCGCTGTTCCTCATCACCGGCGAGCAGGTGGACCCGGAGCTGCCCGAGCTGGCGGCGGCGTTCGCCGCGGGCGCGGTCGGCCCCGAGCACGTGCGGGTGATCCTGCGCGTGCTGGCGATGCTGCCGCCGCACCTGCACGAGCACCGTCCGGTGCTGGAGGCCGACCTGGTCCACCACGCCCGCACACTGGATCCCGACGCCGTCGAGAAGCTCGGCCGGCGGGCGATCGCCCTGCTGGACCCCGACGGGCCGCGCCCGCGTGAGGCGAAGCCGTCGCGCAACCGGTTCGTGCTCCGCCCGCAGGGCGCCGGGTACGAGGCGCGGGGCTGGTTCGACACCGAGTCCGCGGCGATGCTGCGCACTGCACTGTCCCCGCTGACCGCGCCCGTCCCGGCGGACGGACCCACCGGGGCGCGGGACGAGCGATCCACCGCCGAGCGCTCCGGCGACGGTCTGGTGGAGCTCGCGCGGCGGATGCTCGGGACGGGGGACCTGGGCGTGGAGAACGGGCAGCCCGTCACGCTGACCGTCACCGTCCCGCTCGACACCCTCACCACCGGCACGGGTGCCGGACTGCTCGGCTTCGGGGCCGGTGGGCTGTCCGCCGCCGTCGCCGCCGGGGACGCGCTGCGCCTGGCCTGTGACGCGCGGATCGTCCCGGTCGTGCTCGGCACGGCCGGGGAGCCGCTGTTCGTCGGACGGGAGGCCCGGCTCGCGACCCGCGGGCAACGCCGCGCCCTCGCCCAACGCGACGGCGGATGCGCCCACCCCGGATGCGAGGCGCCGCCACAGTGGTGCGTCGCGCACCACGTGCGGCACTGGGCCGACGGCGGCGCCACCGACCTGGACAACCTGGTCCTGCTCTGCGGGCACCACCACCGGTTGGTCCACCACGGGGACTGGAGCATCACGATGGACGTCGGGTTCCCGGTCTTCCACCCGCCGCCCTGGGCGCCGGGCGGGTCTCGGCGCAACCCGCTGCACCGGCCCGACCTGATTGGCTGCGGACGGGGCGACCCACCGGTGCCGCTGGACGCGGTCGTCGACGCGACCGCGGGCCGGGTGCTGGTCCCGTGACGCGCCATATCCGCGGGATGCGGGGCGGGCGCCCGGTCGGCGCGCGGGCCGCGGTGCCGCGTGCGGCTGGGGGTGCCGCCGAACCGGAGCCGGATCCGGCGGGCCAGACCGTGCGCCGGGCGCTCCGCAGCCCGGAGGAACACCTCCGCCACCGCGCTGGCCGTCCAGGTCGGGCACACGGGCGGGTGTGGTGATCCCCCCCGAAGATCTCGGCTCCGCCGGGCGACCGTCACCGGATCCGGCGCGGGCACGGGGGCGACCCGGGTCACACCGTCTCATCAACCCTGGGGATGTCCGCCGCCCGCGGCCGTTCGGCGGAAATGGACAGGGGCTTCCGTGCGACTGAACGGACGACGGACCGTCGGGGGAGGGCCCATGACATCGCTGGACGAGCGTGCCGAGGCACACGAAGTGGTGCCCGTGCCACTCCGCGCGTTCCACACTGCGTCCATGGCTCGCCGGCCGCAGGCCCCCACGCAGCCCGGACCGGACGACCGGTTCCGGGTCCTCGTGGTGTGCACCGGCAACATCTGCCGCTCTCCGGCCGCCGAGCTGCTGATGCGTAACCTGCTCGTCGGGCGGCTCGGTGGGCGGGAGGCCGCACGGGTGGAGATCTCCAGCGCAGGCGTCGCCGCGGTCGTGAACGGCCCGATGCACCCGCTGTCCCGTGCCCAGCTCGCCCCCTGGGGACTCGACACCCGCGCCGAGGATTTCCGGTCCCGCCAACTCGACGACCGCGTCGTCGCCGGGGTCGACCTGGTGCTCGGCGCCAACGTCCGGCACCGCTCCACCGTGCTCGAGCGCTACCCGCACCTGCTCGACCGCACCTTCGCGCTGCGCGAGTTCGCCCGGCTGACCGCGGCCGTCGACGACACCATGCTGCCGCCCGACCTGGTCAAGCGCGGTCGTGTGCTCGTCGAGGCCGCACAGGCGCGGCGCGGAACGATCCCCCCGGCCGACGACACCGTCCCCGACCCGATGGGCGGACCGGAACAGGCGCACCGCGAGGCGGTCCGCCTGATCTGGCAGGCCGTGCACGGGATCGTCGACGCGCTCGCCCCGCGGGTGGGTGTCCGTCGTTAGCGGAAGGTCGGTGAGGTTCGGGGGCTAACGCCCGATCCTCGGGTTGCGAGTGTCGTCACGACGTCGCAATCGCCCGATTGCGGCGCCTGTGCCCACGCCCCGGGAGACCGGTGCGACGGAGGAGGCCGCAGGTGCGGATCTGCCAGCTGTCCAGCGTCGAGTCCGCCTTCGCCTTCCTGGTCCCGCTGTTCCACGCGCTGGACGCGGACGGCCACGAGGTGGTCGCGGCCAGCATCATGGACCGCGACGGCGACACCCTGCGGCACCACCTCGGCAGCTCCTACGCCCTGCACCGGATCCGGGTGAGCCGCCGCATCACGGGGCGGGCGTTCAGCACCGAGATCCTGGCGCTCGTCCGCTACCTGCGCCGGGAGCGGTTCGACGTCGTCCACCTGCACGGGCCGCTGGCCTCGATCCAGGGGCGCATCGCGGCCCGGATCGCCCGGGTCCCCTGCGTCGTCAACCACGTGCACGGCTTCTACTTCCACGACGGCATGGCGCGGCGGACGTGGCTGGTGCACACCACCGCGGAGCGCCTGCTGAACCGCTACTTCGCCGACTACGTCGTGACCGTCAACTCCGAGGATCTCGACTTCGCACGCCGGACCGGTTTCGCCCGGGACCCCGACCGGGTCGTCGGCACACCGGGCGTCGGGGTCGACACCGCCCGGTTCGCCCCCGACCCGGAGCGCCGGGCCGCCGTTCGTCGTGAGCTCGGTATCCCGGCCGACGAGTTCGTCGTCGTCTTCGTCGGCAGGCTGGTGACGGAGAAGGGCGTCCTGGAACTGCTGACCGCGTTCTCCGACCTGCTCGCCGATCGGCCGGCCTGGTTGCTGCTGGTCGGCGACGCCGCACCCAGCGAGCGCGACCAGTCGGTGCGCGCACGGCTCGAGCAGGAGCACCGGCGGGACCCGGCGGCGGCCGCGCGCACCCTGCGGCTCGGGCTCCGTACCGACGTGCCCGACCTCCTGACGGCCGCCGACCTCGCCGTCCAGCCGTCGTACCGGGAGGGGATGCCGGTCGCGGTGCTGGAGGCCATGTCGGCCGGCGTTCCACTGGTGGCGACCGACATCCGCGGGAGCCGCGAGGCCCTCGACGGGGGCCGCGCGGGAGTGCTCGTGCCCCCACGGGACGCACCGAAGCTCAGCGCCGCCGTCCGTGCGCTGGCCGCCGACGACCGGGAGCGGACCCGGCTCGCGGCGGCCGGTCGGGCGCGGGTCGAGGACCACTTCGCGATCCCGCACGCCCTCGCGCCGCTGATGTCGCTCTACCGTCGGATCGAGGCGTCGACCCCCCGGCACCGGTTCAGCCTGCGGGCCCGGCTGCGCCCTCTGGTACGACGCGTCGTGCCGACGGCGCTGCGGGGACCCGCGACCGGGACCCCGCGGTGGCGGCTCGCTGTCGAGCACACGGCGGACCCGTTGTCCCCGGTCGGCCCGGTGCGACGACCGGTGTTCTCCGACGACGAGCTCGCCCGCCTCGGCATCACGATGGTCGCCGACCCGTTCGCGATCCAGCGGGACGGCATCTGGCACCTGTTCTTCGAGCAGGTGCGCCACGGCCAGGGACGCGGCGAGATCGGGCTCGCCACCAGCGACGACCTCGTCGACTGGCGCTACCACGGTGTCGTGCTCAGGGAGGACTTCCACCTCTCCTACCCCCAGGTGCTCGCCGACGGCGACGAGATCCTGATGGTCCCGGAGAGCTGCGCGGACGGGAACGGGACGGTGCGGCTGTACCGGGCGGTGGACTTCCCCCACACCTGGGAGCTCGACCGTGTTCTGCTCCGGGGCCGTCCCTTCAAGGACAGCACCGTCCTTCGGCACGAGGGCCTGTACTACCTGTTCACCGAGATCAGCGAGCGCCACACGCACGACCGGCTCGACCTGTTCGTCGCGCCGTCGATCCGTGGGCCCTGGGAACCGCACCCCTCGAACCCCATCGTGCTGGACGACGCGTCGATCTCCCGACCGGCGGGCCGGGTCATCGAGGTGGGCGGACGCCTGGTCCGGCTGGCGCAGGCGTGCCACCGGTCCTACGGCGACGGGGTGTGGGGCCGGCCGATCCGCACGCTGACCTCCGAGGAGTACCGGGAGACGCCCGAGGAGGTCCGGCTGTACCCGTCGCGGGGGGTCGGCGGGACGGGCCATCACATCGACAGCCATCGGGTCCCCGGTGGCTGGGTGCGGTTCGTCGACACCCATGAGTGAACCCGGTCGGGCCGGTACCGGCGGCGAGGGAACGGCGCGCCGGGTGTGGACGCCCGAGCTGGTGCTGCTCGCCGCCTACCTGTTCACCATGCCGATCCAGGTCGAGGTCGGCGACTACCGGCAGATCGCGCCGGCCGACGCGTTCATCGCCTGTTACCTCGCGGTGCGGTCGACCCGGCTGCGGCACATGTCCGGGGCGTGGACGGTCTGGCACACGGCGCTGGTCCCGCTGCTCGGTCTCGGCTGCCTCGTCGCCGTCGTGCGGACCGGCGAGCTGACCTCCTACGCCCTGCTGCAGAAGTACGTCGGGCTGATCGCCCTGCTGGCGACGGGCGCCTGCTTCATCGACTACATGCGCGACGTCGAGCGGCTCCGCCGGATCCTGCGGCTGTTCGTCGGCGCGGTCCTCCTGCACGCCACGCTCGCGCTCGGCGCGCGGCTGCTGAACCTCGCCGGTGGCCCGGTCCTGCCCCTGATGAACGATCCCTGGCCGACCGACCGGATCTCCGGCCTCGTGCTCGATGCCAATGCTTTCGGAGGTCTCGTCGCACTCGCCCTGGTGCTGCACCACGTGACCGCCGGCACCCCCTCGGCGCTGCTGCCCGGGCGGTGGGCGGTCGCCGGCTACGCCGTGCTGCCGGCGACGCTCCTGCTGACCTTCTCCCGGTCGTCCTGGATCGGGCTGACCTGCGGCTTGGCGGCGCTGCTCCTCGTCCGACCGGCTCTCGGCGGCCGGACCCTCGTCCGCGGCGCGCTGCCGGTCGTCGTCCTCGTCCCGCTGGTGCTGCTGCAGGTCCCCGACGCCGCCGCGCTCGTGACACGGCCCAGCGAGATCTCCTCCCGTCTGGTGATCGGGTTCGAGGCGTTGCACGACTACGTGGAGAGCCCGGTGTTCGGGATCGGACTCGGCGTGTACGTCGCCGAGTACCGGATCGTCGTGCACAACACGGCGCTGTGGTTCCTGTCCGATCTCGGGTTGATCGGCCTGGCGGTGTTCCTGGCGCTGGTCGTGTCGGTGGCGGTACGACTGTTCTCCGCGCTGCCCGTCGCGTCCGGTGAGCTGCGGCCGATGGTGCTCGCACTGCTGTGCGGGCACGTCGTGATGGCCGGTGTGTCCCTCGGGATCGAGGCGTTCTACCAGCGGCACTGGTGGCTGGTCTTCGCCGCCGCGGGTGTGGCGACGGTGCTCGCCCTACGGTCGTCGGACGCCCGTGCCGCTCCGCGGTCCGCGACGGAGGTGCTCGTCCGGTGAACGGTCCGACCAACCTCCGCCAGGCCCACTGGGGGTTCCTGTCGCAGATCGTCAACACGGGGACGAACTTTCTGCTCACCCTGCTCGTCGCCCGGGTCACCGCGCCCGACGCGTTCGGTGCCTTCGCGGTGGTCATGGTCCTCTACACGATCGGGATCGGGGTCGTGCGTGCGACGTCCAACGACGTGCTCGCCGTGCGCCGCCGCCGCGACCGGGCGGACCCGGCGCGCGAGGAGAGCGAGGCACTCGCGCACACCGTCGCGTTCGGGATCCTGCTCGGACTCGCGGCCGCGGCCGTCGTCCTCGTCATCGGGCACGGGACCGGCCCGTTCCTGCTGATGGCGCTCGTGATGCCGATGCTCCTGCTCCAGGAGGGGCTACGGGGGATCGCGATGGTCCGGGCCGTCCCGAAGGAGGCCGCGCTCTCCGACGTCCTGTGGGCGGTGGCGCAGTTCGGCACGATCGGTGTCGCCGCCGTCCTGGACGGCAGGGTGTCCGAGATCGCCGCCGTGCTCGGATGGTGCGCCGGCGGCAGCCTCGGCGCCGTGACGGCTCTGGTCAGGCTGCACATCCGGCCCCGGTTCCGCGCCGCGCTGCGGTGGTTCGTGTTGCACCGCGCCCTCGCGGCTCCGTTGCTGGCCACCCACATGCTCACCGGGATCCCGGTCGACGCCTCGTTCCTGCTGATGCCGTTGGTCACGGATCTGTCCGAGGTCGGTGCGCTCCGGGCCGCGTTCCTGTTCTTCGGTCCGCTCGGCATCCTGATCCTCGGTACGCGGTCGATGCTTCTGCCCGACGCGACCCGGCTCGGCTCCCCCCGCGAGGTCCGCCGGCTCGTCGGCCGGGTCACGGCGGTGCAGGCGGTCCTCGCCGCGGCCTGGGGCGCCGGGGTCGTCCTGCTGCCCGACCGGGTCGGGCGGTGGCTGCTCGACACGAACTGGGACGGCACCCAGGGGCCGCGCACCTTCCTCGCCGTGATGCTGGTCGCCGAGGCGGTGCTGGTCGGGGCGATCGTCGTCGCCTCGGCACTCGGGCAGCTGCGCCGGGCACTGCTCGTCCAGGCGACGACGGTCCCGATCGTCCTCGTCCTGGTGCTCGTCGTGGCCTCCGGGCACGGGGCGACCGGCACCGCCGTCGTCCTCGCCGGCGGTTACGCGGTCAGCGCCGTGCTGGCCTGGCTGCTGTTCCTGGTCCGGAAGGACACGGATCAGAAGGACACGGACCGGCTGACCGGAGCCCCCACCGACCATCGCACAGAATCGGGGACCGCATGAACCAGACCGCATCGTCCGACGAGCTGGAGATCTCCTTCTGGCGCCGGGCCCTGCGCCGGCACCGGATGCTCGTCCTCATCGTGGTCGTGCTGTTCGTCGCCGTCACGGTCGCGGCCGTGCTGTTGCGCCCCGCGTCCCACTCGGCGACCACCGAGGTCTTCGTGTCCGGCGCCGACGTCGCTCCGGAGGTCCAGTTCGTCCGGAGCCGTTTCGTCTCCGAGGCCGCCGCGGCCGAGCTGGGCTCCCGGCCCGATGTCGACGTCGGGTCGGGCGACTCGACGTGGATCCTCACCGTCACCGCGTCGGCGGCGACTCCCGAGGAGGCCGCGAGGGTCGCGACGACCTACGCGACCACCTACGTGCGGTTGCGCGAGCAGGCCACCACGGACGCCCGCCGTGCGGGGGAGGCCGACCTCGAGCAGTCCATCGCCCGCGCCCGGGCCGAGCTGGACGCCCTGCCCCCGAACGCGCCACCGCAGGCCGGGGCACGGCTGGAGAACGAGATCACCGCGTTCCAGGACGCGCTGACCAGCACGACGTCGGCGACGATCCAGGCCGGGCCCCGGCCGGTCGTCCTGGACACCACGGTGGCGGACGGGCAGGCGAGCGGGACGGTGTGGCTCTACGCCGCGGCGGCCGCCGCGATCGGGTCCGTCGCGGGTGCCGGGCTGGCCGGGGCCGCCGGGGGGCTCGACCCGCACGTGCCGGGCCCTGCGTACGCCACCAGAGCCCTGCGGGTCCCGCTGTTCGGAACAGTCGCGCCGTCCGGCACCCGCGGTGGGTGGCGGTCGTCGCGGGCGCGGCGCCGGGCACGGATGCGCACCGCGCCGGGTGAGGTGATCGCGATGATCCGTGCCCTGGTGCTGCCCGCGGACCGCGACAAGCTCAGCGGCAGCGTGCTGGTCTGCGGCGCCGGCCGGGGCGACGGCGCCGAGACGGGCAGGATCGCGACCGAGCTCGCGACCGGCTTCGCCCGGGCCGGCGCGTCGACGGCGCTGGTCCGGGCCGATTTCACCGCCCCGGAGGCCGACCTCGGCGCTCCGGGCCTGTCCGCGGTCGTCGCCGGACGGGTGGCCCTGTCCGATGCGCTGACCGTCACCGACGACGCGCCGGGCCTGTCGGTCATCGCCGCGGGCGCCGCGCCCGACTCGACTGTCGACCTCCTCTCCGGCCGGGAGTTCGGCCGGATCGTGGAGGAGCTGGAGCGGACGGTCGACGTCGTCGTCGTCCACTGTGCCCCGCTCGGCGACGACCCGGGCGCCGCACTGGTCTCGCGGACGGCGGACGCCACGCTGCTCGTCGTGTCGGACCGGACCCGCCGTGACGAGCTGAGTCGCGTGGAGCAGACCCTGCACGCGACCGGCGGCCGCGTCGAGGGCATCGCCTACGTCGGCGAGCCGGGGGCATGACCGGACGGCACCGGGCACTCGCCACCGCGGTCGGCGTCATCGTCGTCGCGGCCGTCGTGCTGTTCGCCGGTCCGCTGAGACCGGGTCCCCCGGCCCCGTCCGGTCCTCCGACGGCGTGGGTGGAGGACGCACTCGTCCGGGTGTCGGCACACGACCCGCCCGGTCCCCGGACCACGGCGCAGATCACCGCGGCACGGGGTGAGACCGAGTCGTTCCAGATCGTCACGACCGGTGGTGGCCGGCCCTTGCGCGGCGTGGACCTGGAGGTGAGCAGACTCGGAGGGCCAGGCGGTGTCTTCCTCCCGGCGGGTGCGGTCTCGCTGTTCCGGGAACAGTTCGTGACGGTCCCGGCGACGCTGCCGGTCGCGGGCTCCGCCGGGCCGGGGGACTACGCCGACGGCCTGGTGCCCTTCACCGATCCTGCGACCGGTGCACCGCTGCACGGCGACATCCCCGCCCGCGGGGTATCCGTCGATCCGCACCGCGCCCAGCCGTACTGGGTGGACGTCGCGGTCCCCCGGGATGCGGTCCCCGGGGTGTACCGCGGCGGCTACACCCTGCGCACCGCCGGCGGCGACGTCAGCGGGCAGGTCGAGCTCACGGTCCTGGACCTGGTGCTGCCCGCCCGTCCGGCTCTGACCGGGGCCTTCCTGAACAGCGGCGGTCGACCCGCCGTCGACGCGGAGCTGCTCCGCAACGGCGCCATGCCCGGCAGCCCGGTGGGCGGACTGGACCCGGCGCTGCGCGCCTCGGGCCGGCTGAACGCGGTGAACACCGGCTTCTACAGCGGAGCCGACCGCGACACCTGCGCGATGCGGCCACCGCCCACACCGGGGGAGGTCGACGCCGCCGTGCGGGAGGCTCCCGCGGGCACGTCGCGCTACAACTACACCGCCGACGAGATCGCCGACTGCGATGACCACACGACCCTCTACCCGGCGCTGCGGGACTGGTCGCGAGCCCTGCACCGGGCCGGAGTGCGGCAGCTGGTGACGATGGCACCGGACCCGGTCCTCTTCGACGACGGCACCGGGGCACCGGTGGTCGACGTGTGGGCGTCGTTGCCGATGGACCACGACCCCGCGCTGGTGGACGCGGCGGTCGGGCGCGGGATGGAGGTCTGGTCCTACACCGCCCTCGCCCAGGACGACTACTCGCCGAAATGGCTCATCGGCGCTGACCCCGCCGGGCTGAGGGCGATGCCCGGATTCTTGAACCAGAGCCTCGGCTACACCGGGCTGCTCTACTGGCGGGTCGACGGATGGGGGACTGTCGACCCCTGGTCGACGGCGGTTCTCTACGACGACCGGTACGCCGGCGACGGGATGCTCGTCTACCCGGGCGACCGGGTCGGCCTCCCGGGTGGCGCCGCGCCGTCGCTGCGCCTCAAGTGGATCCGGGACGGCATCGACGACTACGCCTACGCCGAGCTGGCCCGTCGGGCGGCCGGTGACGCCGCGGTCGACCGGGTCGTGCGCACGGTGGCACCGGACTGGCGCGGCTGGAGCCGCGACCCGGCGGCGCTGGCCACGGCGCGCGCAGCGCTCGCGGAGCTTGCGGCGGGCGGCCGATGACACCGCCGCCTGCCGCGAGGCCGTTCAGCAGAGGTGCGCGACGACGTGGTTGCCGTACCGTGGGTCGCCGGGACGGACGTCGGTGAAGATCCCCGCCCGGACGGCGGAGACCAGGTCCCCCACGTAGTCCTGCACGCAGTGCCGGGACCGGTATCCCAGCACCGTGGCGATCTTGTCGAACGCGACCCGGTAGTTCCGCGGGTCGGTGTCGCCCTCGCGGTAGACGACCCGTGCCCCGTCGACGTGCTTGAGGGCCTCGTCGACGAGCATGCGCTTGGTGAACTGCTGGTCGGCGTCACCGACGTTGAACACCTCGCCGCGCACCAGCCCGGGGGGTGCGTCGAGCACCGTCAGGACCGCCGACGAGAGGTCCTGCACGTGGCAGTAGGGGCGCCAGGTGTCGGCGTCGTACACCACGAGCTCCTCGCCCGCGGCGAGGTCACGGGTGAACTGGGAGACCGTGAGATCGAACCGCGCCCGTGGCGAGAGGCCGTAGGCGGTGGCGACACGCAGGACGGTGCCGACGGTCGTCGTCCGCGACGCGCCGGCGAGCACGTGTTCCTCGACCGCGATCTTCGTCTCCGCGTAGAGCGACTGCGGGTTCAGCTCACTGGTCTCGTCCGCGAAGGACGACGGGTCGTGGATCCCGTAGTTGCTGCAGGTGGAGGTGAACACGAACCTCCGCACACCGAGTCCGGCCAGCATGTCGTGCAGCTGTACCGCCGCCTCGTGGTTCACCTGTTCGGCGAGCTCGGGGTAGCGCCTGCAGACCGGGTCCCCGACGAGCGCCGCGAGCAGCACGACATCGGTCGTGCCGGTCGCCGCCGCGGTCACCGACGCCCGGTTCCGGAGGTCGCCACGGGAGAAGCCGAAGCGAGGGTGGTCCAGCAGGTGATGCAGGGCGAAACCGTTGTCGTAGATCAGCTGGTCGAGCACGCGCACCCGAGCACCGGCTTCGAGGAGCCGTGCGCTCAGGACCGAGCCGACGTAGCCGGCGCCGCCCACGACGAGGACGGTGCGCTCGCTCAGATCCGGGGTCATCCCGCTGTCCTCTCCGTGATGGGCGCCGGAACCGTCGTGGTCGCGGTGTCGGGGGCCCCGGTCGTGGCCAGGGCGTCGGCGAGAGTCCTGACGACGCGGCCGACGTCGTCCGGGCCGAGCCGGGGATGGAGCGGAAGCGTCAGCTCCCGGTCGTGGAACTCCTCGGTACGGGCGAGCTCGACGTCGCCGAACCGCTCCCGGTAGTAGGTGAACCGATGGACGGGCGGGTAGTGCACGCTGGTCTGCACCCGGGCGGCCCGCATCTCCGTGGCCACGGCTGTCCGATCGGTGCCGACGGGCAACAGCACCGGCAGCAGGTGTGCGGCGGTGGGGTGCTCCGGCTGGAACGGGACCCGGCAGTGCGGCAGGACCTCGGCCAGGAGACTGCGGTAGCGCCCGCTCAGCATTCGTCGCCTGGCGTTCCACCCGAGGAGCCGGGGGAGTTGGACCAGCCCCAGCGCCGCACGCAGCTCGTCCATCCGGAAGTTGTAGCCGCGGTCGACCACGTCGTAGCCGACCCGCTGCCCCCGGTCTCGGTCCAGGGTGCTCGCGGTCATGGCGTGTGCGCGCAACAGGCGCGCCCGCTCCCGTGCGATCGGATCGGCGACGACCAGCATCCCGCCCTCCGCGGTGGTCATGTTCTTGTTGGAGAAGAAGCTGAACGCGGAAGCGTCGGCGACACCGGCGACGTGGCCCGGCAGCCCTGCGGCGTGCGCGGCGTCCTCGACCAGGGCCAGCCCGTGATCGTCGGCGAAGCGCCGCCAGGTCGCGCCGTCGACCGCGTACCCCGCGTAGGGCATGACGACCACGGCCGTCGTGCGCGGCGTGAGCCGTGCCCGCGCGTCCTCGACCGACAGGTGCGGCAGGTCCGGGGACTCGATGTCGACGAAGACCGGTGTGGCCCCGGCCTGCACCACGACGCTCGCCGTCGCCACGAACGTCAGCGACGGGACCAGCACCTCGTCACCGGGACCGACGCCGACCGCGTGCAGCGCGAGCTGGAGAGCCGACGTCGCGGAGTGGACGGCGATCGCGTCGGCGACACCGTGCAGCTCGGCGAAGGCCTGCTCGAAGCGGCGCACCCGGTCGCCCATGGTCAGCCAACCGTCGTCGATGACCTCGTGCAGCGCCTGCTTCTCGGCCTCGCCCAGCACCGGCGACCCGAGCTCGATCGTCGGGAGGTCGGCGAGGGGTGTCACGCGGGTGCTCGCATGGCCAGCTCGGCGTGCTCCTGGGCGCGGCGCAGGTCCTCGACCCTTCCGATGTCGATCCAGGAGCCGTGGTGCTCGTAGACGTTCACCGGGACACCCCGGGCCAGCATGGTCCGCATCAGCTCGTCGAAACCGAAGGGCCCCGACGGCGGGATGTGGTCGAAGATCGACGGCTCCATCAGGTAGATCCCGGTACTGACGGAGAACTGCTGGCTCGGCTTCTCCCTGAAGTCGGTCACCATGCCGCTGTGGTGCTCGAGCACCCCGTAGGCGATGTTCACGACCTGTCGTGTCACGACCACGGTCAGTGGTGCACCGTGTTCCCGGTGCTCGCTCAGGACCGAATCGAGATCCACATCGGCGAAGACGTCGGAGTTGGTGACGAAGAACGGATCTCGGACGGTGTGCCGCAACGCATTCAGCGGCCCGATGGTCCCGAGCGGTTCCTCCTCGAAGATGTATTCGATCTCCAGTCCCCATCGTTCACCGTCGCCGCAGTAGCTGCGGATCAAGGGGCCGAAGGCGCTGACGGTGATCGACACCGTCTTCACCCCCGCCGCGGAGAACCGGGCGAGCAGATTGTCGATGACGCGACCTTCGCCCACCGGCATCAGTGCTTTGGGTAGAACGGTTGAATACGGAGCGAGACGAGTGCCGCGGCCGCCGGCCTGAACCACGGCGTGAAGATTCGGCATCTTTCCTCCTTGGGGCGCTCGGGGTGAACAAGCACTCGAAAGTGTCTCGATGGTCGTTACGGGCGACGTGTGATTACCGAGAGCAGTGCAGGCGTTCCTTCTGGGGGGCCCAGACCTGGACGCTGTAACACGATCGTGTGAATATCGACCACTCACGCGTCGAGCAGATCGCAACGCCGCCGGTGAGGTGTCATGTCGAACGCACTCCTGAACCGATCGTTCGCCCACGTCCGTCCGGACCCGATCGGTCACCGTGGGTACATCGCGGCAGCGGTCGCCGGGGACGCATTCGGCTGGGTCGTGGCCCTCGTCGTGGCCGTCCTGCTCCGGTACGAGCTGGACCTGGCCGAGATCGACGTGTCGGGTCTGCTGTGGACGGCGGCGGCAGCCGCCGTCGCGCAGATGCTCGTCGGATGGCTCGGCCGCTCCTACACGAGCGGGAGGGCCGCCTCCGCGACCGACCCGGGCGGGCTCACCCTGTCGGTGTTCCTGGTCGGGCTGACGACGTTCGTCCTGGTGACCCTCCAGGACCCGCCTCCGGTGCCCCGCTCGACGCCGCTGCTCGCCATTCCCATCGCGGCGTTGTTGCTGGTTGGGGTCAGAGCGGGTCTGCGTGCCCGGATCGAGCGGCCCGATCCCACCGACCCGCGGCGCACCCGTCGTGCGGTCATGGTCGGGACCGGCGAGGACGCCGACCACCTGGTCCGCTCGATGCTGCGTGACCCGAGCTGGGGCATCCTGCCGGTCGCGACGGTCGGTTCGGACGGTGCGCGGCGTCGCATCGCCGGACTCGGGACCGCCCGGTCCGGGGAGCGGCCCGCCGCGCTCGCCGAACGGTTCGGCGCCGACCTGCTGGTCATCGCGACCTCGGACGGGGCCGCGGCGGGGACGGTGTCGGCGGAGGCGGCCGCGGCGGGCATCCCGACGCTCGTGGTGCCGCCGCTGGCGGAACTGGTCCGGTCACTGGCTCCGGCCGACCTGCCCGGCCCGACGCCGGCGGCTCCGTCGCGGGGCGGGACCCGTGGCCGGGCCCGGACCGCGGGCAAAAGGGCGTTGGACGTCGTGCTGTGCCTCGCGGGGTTGCCACTGGTGCTGCCGGTCCTGCTGACGGTAGGACTGGTCCTGCTGCTCAGCGGCGGGGAGGTGCTCTATCGGGCGCCGAGGGTCGGGCTGCACGGGCGCCGGTTCACGATGTTCAAGTTCGCCACGATGCGCCCCGGGGACTCCGGCCCGCGGGTGACCCGGGAGGGCGACCCCCGGATCACCCCCATCGGCCGGGTGCTGAGGGCGACCAAGCTCAACGAGCTGCCCCAGATCGTCAACGTGCTGCGCGGTGACATGAGTGTCGTCGGCCCGCGTCCGGAGGACCCGCGCTACGCGCGTGCCTACACCCCGGAGCAGCGGGCGGTCTGGTCCGTCCGGCCCGGGATGACGAGCGTGGCCTACCTCGACTTCGGCGACGAGCAGGTCTTCATCGAGCGGGCCCGACCGGACGACGTCGAGTCGTTCTACCTGGGCGAGCTGTTACCGGCCAAACTCGAGATCGAGCTCGGCTACGTCCGGAGCTGGACGGTCGGCAGTGACATGGTGATCATCGCGAGGACACTGGGCCGTCTCCTGGCGCGCCGCTAGGTCCGACCCGACCGGGTGGTTCTCGCGCCTCGCGCGGCGTGATCGGGCAGACCGGGGAACGGTCTCCCCCATGAACCGTCACCGCACACCACTCCTGATCGGACTGCTGTCGGCCGGACTGCTCGTCGCCGGGTGCGGCGGAGGGGCCGCCCCGTCCGAGGCCCCGGCCGCACTGTCGACCCCGCCCACCACGGCCGCGCAGCAGCCGACGGAGCAGACGTCGTCGTCGGAGGCGGGCGAGGTGGCCCGCTGCACCAGCAGCACCGTGCGGGCGTCGGTCGGCACCACCCTCGGCGACAACCAGAAGGACACCACCATCGTCTGGCGCAACACCTCCGACGCGCCCTGCACCATGACCGGGTTCGGCGGCGTCGACCTGCGCGGCCCGGACGACCCGCAGTTCGGGCCGTCGTACTCGCTGCCCCGGGCGGGGGAGGAGCCCACGGCGGTCGTCGTCAAGCCGGGCGGGACCGCGCACACCGTGATCACCTGGCTGCCCGGGGACAGCTGGACGCCGACCGACATCGTCGTGACCGCGCCGGACGAGACGACGTCGACGACGCTGAAGTGGGACCAGGGCCCGGTCTCCCGTCAGGACGGCGCGACCCGCCCCGGCACCTACATCCACCCGGTGGCGCCCGGCTCCGTCTGACCCCGTCGCGGTCACCCCGTGCCGCGGGTGGCACACACCCCGTCACGGCCGGAGTCGTGTGCGCCACCCGCGCGGGGGTCCCCGATAACGGTCGACCGACCCTGACCGATGATGCCGGGCGTGGAGATCCAGCAGACCCCGCTCCCCGGATCGGCTCTCATCGACCTGAAGCGACTCTCCGACGACCGCGGCTTCTTCGCCCGCGCCTTCTGCGAGGAGGAGTTCCGCGACGCCGGGCTCGACCCGACGATCACCCAGTGCAACCTCTCGTACAACCATGAGGCGGGCACCCTGCGCGGCTTCCACTACCAGCTGGAGCCCAACGCCGAGGTCAAGGTCATCCGCTGCGTCCGCGGCGCGATCTTCGACGTGATCGTCGACCTGCGCCCGGACTCCGACACCTACCTGCAGTGGTTCGGTGCCGAGCTGTCCCAGGACAACTACCGGGCGATGTACGTGCCGCGGAACTTCGCGCACGCCTACCTCACCCTCACCCCGGACGCGACGACGATCTACCAGGTCTCGACGCCCTACACCCCGGGCGCCGAGCGCGGCCTGCGCTGGAACGACCCGGCCCTGGACGTCGAGTGGCCGCACGCGGTCGACCACGTCTCGGACAAGGACGCGAACTGGCCGCTGCTGGCCGACAACGCCGACTTCCCGTCGGTCACCGGAGCCCGCTGATGCTCATCCTCGACACCGCCCTCGCGAAGCGCGCCGCCGAGAACCGCCCGATCCGGGTCGGCCTGGTCGGCGCCGGGTTCATGGGCCGCGGCCTGGTCAACCAGATCGTGAACTCCACCCCCGGGATGGACGTCGTCGCGATCGCCAACCGCACCGTCGCCACCGCCGTGCGCGCCTACACCGAGGCCGGTCTGGAGCCGGTCGAGGTGTCGACGACCGCGCAGGTCGAGGCGATGGTCGCGAAGGGCGTCCCGGCCGTGCTCGGGGACGCGTTCGCGCTGCTCGCCGCGGAGAACATCGACGTGCTCGTCGACGTCACCGGCGCCGTCGAGTTCGGCGCCCGGGTCACCGTCGCCGCGATCGAGCGCGGGCTGCCCGTCGTCACGATGAACGCCGAGCTCGACGGCACCGTCGGCCCGCTGCTCGCGCACCGCGCCCGCGCCGCCGGGGTCGTCCTGACCGGTGCCGACGGCGACCAGCCCGGCGTCCAGGCCAACCTGCTGCGCTTCGTGCGCGGCATCGGGGTCACCCCGCTCGTCGCCGGCAACATCAAGGGCCTGCAGGACGAGTACCGCACCCCCACCACCCAGCAGGCGTTCGCGGAGAAGTGGGGGCAGGACCCCTACATGGTCACCAGCTTCGCCGACGGCACGAAGGTGTCGTTCGAGCAGGCGATCGTCGCCAACGCGTTCGGTTTCACCGTCGGGAAGCGCGGCATGTACGGCCGCGACCACGCCGGGCACGTCGACGAGCTGACCGCGGCCTACGACGTCGACGAGCTGCGCGAGCTGGGCGGCGTCGTCGACTACGTGGTCGGCGCCAAGCCGGGGCCGGGCATCTACGTGCTCGGCACCCACGACGACCCGAAGCAGCGCCACTACCTGAACCTGTACAAGCTCGGCGAGGGCCCGCTGTACAGCTTCTACACCCCGTACCACCTGTGCCATTTCGAGGTCCCGAACACCATCGTGCGGGCTGTCGACTTCGCCGACGCCGCACTGAGCCCGCCCGCGGGACAGCGGGTCGACGTCGTCGCCACCGCCAAGCAGGACCTGACGGCAGGACACACGGTCGACGGGCTGGGCGGCTACGACACCTACGGCGTCGCCGAGTCCTCGCCGGTCACGCGCGCCGAGCGGCTGCTGCCGATGGGTGTCGCCGAGGGGTGCACGCTGGTGCGCGACGTCGCGAAGGACGCCGTGCTCACCTACGACGACGTCACCCTGCCCCCGGGCCGGCTCGTCGACGCGCTCCGCGAGGAGCAGGAGAAGCTGTTCGCCTGAGCGGCCCGCAGGCCGCGGCGCCGGGTCGGTAGGCGCCGCGGCTGCGGAGCGCCGCGCCGACGGTCTTCCACAGGATCAGCAGGTCCAGTGCGGGGATCCAGTTCTCGACCTCGGCGTCGACGCACATCGACCGGCACTTCAGCATCCCGAGGTGCGCCCGTGCGTACCGACGCGCTCCTGGCGGAAGAACACCGGGCCGCCGTCGCCGAGCTTCACCGCGGCCGCCAGGACCAGGAACAGCGGCCCCACCAGAAGCATCAGCAGCGCGGCGACCGCGCGGTCCGCGACGTACCTCACGATCGTCGACGCGCCGGAGAACCGCGGCTCGGACAGCCGCAGCAGCGGCATGCCGTCGACCGGCGTGAAGTGCATGCGCGGGCCGGCGAGCTCCATCAGGCCGGGGTCGACGGCGAGCTCGGTCTCCGAGCCCTCCAGGTCCCGCTCCCTCACCCGCGCGCACGTTGCGCCGTTCGTCCTAATCCATGCGAGGGGTTGTCATCAGGAGTGACGATCGCGGCGTCTCATCAGAATTGAGTAACGCCGACGCCGCCGGATGCGACAGGTGATCGAACGATCATCCTGCGTGAGGAGGCAACGGGTGCCGTTGCGCCGCTTCGACCGGACGTCCTGGCCCGAGCACGGCCCGCACCGGGACTTGCTCGACCTGCTCGACGACGTCCACGTGCACCACGGCTGCCCGTCGGAGCGTGTGCTCGCGCGCCGGCTGCGGACCTCGACCGCGCGGGTCCGCGACGTCGTCCGCGGCCGTGCCCTGCCCGGCGACGCCGTCGGGATCAGGGACCTGGTCGCCGCACTCACCGCGCAGGGCCGCGCCGATCCGGCGACGGCGGACCGGGCCGAGGCCCTCACG
>NZ_WWFY01000408.1:0-24292 GCF_009864975.1 Pseudonocardia sp. SID8383 | reverse complement strand
CGCGGCCAGCTCGGACAAGGGACCGACGGCCGCGCCGAGCTCCCGCAGCGACTCCACGGCGCCGGCCAGCTCCGACAACGGACCCACGGCGGTGCTGAGCTCGCGCAGCGGCTCGACGGCCGTGCCCAGCTCGCGCAGCGGCTCGACCGCCGTGCCCAGCTCGGTCAGCGGACCGACGGCGGTGGCGAGCTCCCGCAGCGCCTCGACCGCGCCGGCGAGTTCCGACAACGGACCGACGGCCGCGGCCAGCTCCCGCAGCGCCTCGACGGCCCCCGCCAGGTCCTGCAGCGACGCCACCGCCCCGCTCAGCTCCCGCAGCGGCCCGACCGCGGCGGCGAGCTCGTGCAGGTCGCCCCGCACCGCGGCCAGCTCCCGCAGGTCCTCCCGCATCCCCGCCAGCTCGTGCAGGTCCCCGCGCACCGCAGCCAGCTCGTGCAGGTCCCCGCGCACCGCAGCCAGCTCGTGCAGGTCCTCCCGGACCCCGGCCAGCTCGTGCAGGTCGTCCCGGACCCCGGCCAGCTCGTGCAAGTCGTCGCGCACGCCGGCCAGGTGGTGCAGGTCCTCGCGCAGCCCGGCGAGCTGGTGCAGGTCGTCGCGGGCACCGGCCAGCTCGCGCAGTGGTCCGGCGGCCCCGGCCAGCTCGACCACGGCCGCGGTCAGACGGTCGATCCGCTCGACGGCCACCGGGTCGTCCCACAGCGTCACGACCCGGCCGAGCACGTCGTCGAGCACCGGGGCGAGGCCGGTCAGGGCGGCGTCGACACCGGCGATGCGCCGCGGCAGCGCGGCGACGTCGGCCGCGACCGACGGCATCGCCTCGACCGCGCGCGGGGCCTCGGCCAGCCAGCCGGGCAGCCGGCGGCCGATCTCCACGGCCGCGCCGACCGTGCCGAGGGCGGCGCCGATCAGGGTCCCGGTGACGCCCGCGGGCGACCAGGAGCTCGGGAGGGGCTGCTTCGCCATCGGTCTCCTCCGGGGCTCACGGGAACGTGCTCGGGTCAGCTTCGCAGATCCGGCGGCCCGGTGTACCGCTCGGTAGCCCCCTCAGTACGACGCGTCGTCCACCCGGGCCGCGGCGTCGGCTCCGGCGTCGCGGGCCGCGGCGTCGTCGAGAATCGTGGCCGTACCGCTGGTGCCGAAGCGGGTGACGCCCGCGGCGTGGAAGGCCAGCACGGTGTCGAGGTCCCGGACCCCGCCGGAGGCCTTGACCTGCACCTGCGGTCCGACGGTGGCGCGCATGAGCGCGAGGTGCTCGGGCGTGGCACCGCCGCCGGCGAAGCCGGTGGAGGTCTTCACGAACGCCGCGCCCGCCGACTCGGCGACCCGGCAGCCGGCGACCACCTCGTCGTCGGACAGCAGCGCGGTCTCCAGGATCACCTTCACGACGCGGCCGTCGGCGGCCCCGACGACGGCGGCGATGTCGGCCTCGACATCGTCGGTCAGGCCGCTCCGCAGCCGGCCGACGTTCAGCACCATGTCCAGCTCGGCGGCACCGTCGGCGATCGCCTGCCGCGCCTCGGCGACCTTGGCCGCGGTGCTGGTCGTGCCGTGCGGGAAGCCGATCACGGTGCCGACGGCGACGCCGGTCCCCGCGAGCCGGGCGGCAGCGTGCGCGACGTCGGACGGGCGTACGCACACGCTGAAGATGCGGTAGCGGGCGGCGAGGTCGAGCTGGGCGTCGACCTCGGTGCGGGTCAGCTCGGGCTTGAGGATCGCGTGGTCGATCATCCCGGCGATCGCGGCGGCGGAGAGGGTCGTAGCGCTCACGGTGGTCCTTCGGGTCCCGGCGGGAGGATCGCCCCCGCGGGTGGTCGGCGGTCGGGTGCGAAGGCTACGCGCCCGGGGCGCCACCGATCAGCACATGCGGTGACGGCCACCCGCTGCAATGCTGCTCGGACGTACCGGAGATCCCGGTGGCCGAAGGGGGTTCCCGACCATGGCGGACGACGACCGCTCCATGCCGGATGCCGCGCAGGCCGCCGCTCCCGGGCCGACGCTGCGCTTCGAGCAGTCCAGCCACCCGGCGGGCGCCACCGTGCTGCACGCGATCGGCTCCATCGACGACGACACCTCCCCCGACCTGTGGGTCGAGATGGGCATCTGGTCCGAGGCGGGTCCCGAACTCATCCTCGACCTGACCGGCGTGGACTTCCTGGGGACGGCGGGGCTGAACTCGCTGCTCCAGTCGCGCGACATGCTGGGCGCCGAGGGCAAACGGCTCCGGGTGTACTTCGGTTCGAGCCGTCCCGCCCGACGCGCACTCCAGGTGACCGGCGCGATGGACCTGTTCGACGTCGTCGACCGGATCCCCGAGGAACCGGCCTCGTCGCGGAACATGCTGTTCGGCGTACCGGACCCGGACGTCCGCCTGGACGGTCAGCGCCGCTCGAACGACGGGTAGCCCGCGGCGGCCTCGTCGTCGCAGGCGCGTAGTACGCCCGCGACCCCGCCGGGCACCGCGTAGGGCGCGACCGGCTCCGCCGCGCACGACAGCGCCTCGATCGTCGACAGGCCGTCGGCGTCGAGGGCGCCGATCGCCCGGTCGACCCACTCGACCTGCCCCTGCAGGCAGGCCGCGTCGTTGCCGTACCCGAGGGTCGGCGCCAGCGGCGCGAACAGGTTCGGGAAGCCGGGGTGCGCCATCCCGAACAGGCCCGGCCCGGTGCCGAGCAGCCGCCCGTCGCGGCCGACGACGTCGATCCCGGCCCGGGTCGCGCCCGTGTCGAACCCGGTGGCCAGCACGATCGCGTCCAGCCCGACGACGGTCCCGTCGGCCAGCCCGATCCCCTCCGGCCGGATCCGCGTGAGCGGGTTCCGGGCGACGGGGAGCACCTCGACGTCGTCGCGGTGGAAGCTCTCCAGCCAGCCCTGGTCGGTCGCGACGGGGCGCAGACCGTAGTCGTCGCCCTCCGGGACCAGCGCCGCCGCGAGGTGGTCGTCGCCCAGCCGCGCCCGCATCCGGTCCCGGACGACGGCGGCCGCCGCGGCCCGCAGTGCCGGGTCGGACGCGAGCCCGGCGAGCCGGGCCGGGTGCAGCGCCAGCGGGTCCTCGTCGTGGACCGTCCCCAGACTGTGGAGTCCTCTGTGGACAGAAGGGTGTCCGGTGCCGGACGGTGTGGACCGGACCGCCTCGCGCATCGCGGGCAACCGGTCGCGGTAGGCCGCGCGCTCCGGCCAGCCGAACATCGGGTTGGCCGCAGGCAGCACGAAACGCGGGGTCCGGGCCAGGACGGTGAGCCGGCCGACCCGCCCGGCCAGGGCCGGGACCAGCTGGACCGCGCTCGGCCCGCAGCCGACGACGCCGACCCGCAGCCCGTCGAGCTTGGGTCCCCTGGCCGGCCACGCTCCGGTGTGGACGACCGGCCCGGTGAAGTCCGACCGGCCGGGGACGGCGTCGGTGCGGGGTGCGGTGAACGACCCCGTGCAGCGGACCACGAACCGCGCAGACAGCTCGTCGTCGCCGGCGCGGACCCGCCAGCGACCGCCGTCCCAGCGGGCGGCGGTGACCGGTGTGGACAGTCGCAGGTCGCGGTGCAGGTCGAGCCGGTCGGCGACGAACCGCAGCCAGCGCAGCACCTCGTAGCCGGCCGGGAAGCGCTCGCTCCAGCCCCAGTCGCGGTACAGCTCGTCGGAGAACAGGTACTGGTAGGCCGCACCCTCGGTGTCGATGCGGGCACCCGGGAAACGCTGGTGGTGCCACACCCCGCCGGGCTCGGGCGCGGCGTCGACACAGGTCACGCGCAGACCGCGCCGGCGCAACAGGTGCAGCGCGTACAGACCCGCGACCCCGGCACCGACGACCACGACGTCGTGCCCGTCCTCCACCGGCCCAGCGTGGCCGACCCGGGACGTCGCCGGGCCGACCTGTCTCAGATCGACACGCGGCGCCCGGTGGGCGAGGCTGGGTCCGTGGTGTCCGGCGGGATGCGGTAGCGGCGGTGGAGGCGGTCCTCCTCAGTTCGGCGGTCTCGTACTGCTGCTCGTCGGCGCCGAGCTGCTCGTCCGGTCCGGCAGCAGGCTCGCCACCCGGCTGAGCCTGTCCCCGATGGTCATCGGGCTGACGGTCGTCTCGGTCGGCACGAGCCTGCCCGAGCTCGCGATCGGCATCGACGCGGCACGCTCGGGCAGCCCGGGCATCGCCACCGGCGACATCGTCGGCTAGGCAGCCGATCTGACCTGGTTGGTCCTCACCCGGGGTGTGAGCGGGTGTCGCACACTGGGCGCATGACAGCATCCGACGACGCATGGTCCTGGCCCGACGCGACGACCGCGGCGCACGACCTCGCCGCGCACCTGGAGGACGCCGCCCGTGCCCTGCGCGACGGTCGCGCGGAGGTCCGCCGGTCCGCGACCGGTACCGCCTCCGACGGTCACCGGCAGCTGGAGGTCGACCTGACCTGGCGCGAGGACGCGTCCTAGGGGGTCAGCGCGCGGCGAGCTCGGCCCACACCCGCTTGCCGCGGCCCTGGGTGTCACAGCCCCAGGCCTGCGTGACGGCCTCGACGAGCTGCAGGCCGCGCCCACGCGCCGCCCGCAGGTCGAGCGGCTGGAGCAGCGGGCTGCCCGCACCCTCGTCGTCGACCTCGATCCGCAGGGCGTCCCGGCCCCGGACCAGGGTCAGGCGGAACGCGGTACGGGCGTGGTCGACGACGTTCGCGACGAGCTCCTCGATGACCAGCATCGCATCGGCGAGGGTGCCGGGGGCGAGGTCCCAGCCGACGAGGACGCGTTCCGCGGAACGCCGCGTCTCCCGGCCGACCCCGGCGTGCGGGACGTGCTCGGTGACGACCCGGTCGACGTCGCCGGTGCCGGGCTCCTCGACCTGCACGACGACCACCCCGGCGTCGTCGCTGAGGTGACCGCCGCAGTGCGCGAGGGCGGCCTCGGTGAGGGCGCGCGCGATCGTATCGGCGTCGGCGCCCGGGTCGAGCGAGGCCAGCGTGCGCCGGGCGCCCTCCTCCCCCAGCTGCTCCCAGTGCCCGCGCACGTGCGCCTCGGTGATGCCGTCGGTGTAGAGCACCAGGCTGTCGCCCGCGGCGAGGATGACGGCCGCGTCGGCCACCATCGGGGTGGTGCCGATGCCGAGGACCAGCCCGCCGCCGCCGTGGAACTCCGCGGTGCCGTCGGCCCGTCGCACGAGGACGGGCGGGTGACCGGCCGAGGCGAGGTCGGCGTGCCAGGTGTCGGAGGGGCCGCGGCGCAGCGACGCGAGCGCGGCGGTGACGAAGCTGATGCGGCCGTCGAACCAGACGTGCAGGACGTCGTTGACGGTGCGGAGCACGGCGGCCGGGTCGTTGTCGACGTGCGCGGCGGTGCGGGTGGCCGAGCGGGCCAGCGCGGTCGTCCGGGCGGCGCCGGCACCCTTGCCCTGGACGTCGCCGATCACCACGGCGACGCCGTCCGGGGTGGGGACGGCGTCGTAGAAGTCGCCCATGACGTCCACTCCGGAGCCGCCGGGCAGGAAGCGGGCCGCGATGTCGACCCCGGGCAGCCGCGGGGGCTGCGCCGGCAGCAGCGACTCCTGCAGCGTCCGGGCCAGCGTCTCGATCTCGGCCGCGTCGCGGGCGGCGGCGAACGCCT
Organism: Pseudonocardia sp. SID8383; assembly: GCF_009864975.1. Lineage (NCBI taxonomy): Bacteria > Bacillati > Actinomycetota > Actinomycetes > Pseudonocardiales > Pseudonocardiaceae > Pseudonocardia > Pseudonocardia sp. SID8383. The sequence goes on along the minus strand of NZ_WWFY01000408.1, from coordinate 18,712 downwards.
GCCGCTCGGTCTCGCGCAGGGCCAGACGCAGCGCGATCTCGCCCTCGACGGCGTCGGCCAGGGTGCGGATCGTCTCGCGGTGCAGCGGGGTCCACTCACGGACGACCACGTCCATCGCGCAGAGGTTGCCCACGACCTGGCCCGCGGGGTCGCGCACCGGCACGCCGAGCCAGGCGGCCGCACCGAAGTCGGTCATCAGCGAGAGGTCGCGCAGCCGTGGGTCGGCCCGCACGTCACCGGCGCAGATCTCCTCGCCCGACTCGATGACGACCTTGCACCCGCTGTCCTCGACGGGCGCCGACCAGACGCCGTCCGGCCCGACGATCTGCGCGGGCTCGGGCGTGCCCTTGAGGAAGGTCCGGACCTCGTCGACGACGGTCAGCATGACCGCCGGGGTGCCGAGGACCACCGAGACCAGCCGGGTCAGGCGGTTGAACGCCTCGTCCGGCCCGGTGTCCAGCAGCCGGGTGGCCTGGACCGCGGCCAGCCGTACCGGCGACGTCAGCGGCGACGGTGCCGCGACCGCAACGGGATCCGACACCAGGCTCATTCGCGTGATCCTCGCACCGCTGCGCGCCGGCGTCCTGTCGGTGTGCCGCGGAGGCCGGGTGATCGTCAATTGTGACGATGCGGTTCAGCCCACTGATCCGGTGTGGAGACGGGCGGCACACCGGGTCAGGTGGTCCCGTTCGGCCGCGGAGGACGCCAGTGCCGCGGCCTCGACGTAGAGACGCGCGGCCGTGGCCCGCTCCCCCGCTCGTTCGTGCAGGTGGGCGCTGACCGCGGTCCAGCGGGGCAGCGCCGGGTCGAGATCGGCGAGAGCCGCCAGCCCGGCCCGTGGCCCGTCGGCCTCCCCGACGGCGACGGCCCGGTTCAGCCGGGCGACCGGGCTGCCGGTGAGCCGGACCAGCTCGTCGTACCACTCGACGATCTGGGGCCAGTCGGTCTCCCCGGCGACCGGCGCGTCGGCGTGCAGGGCGGCGACGGCCGCCTGGGCCTGGAACTCCCCCAGCCGGTCGCGGGCCAGCGCGGCCTGCAGCAGCGCCACCCCCTCGGTGATCAGCGCGGTGTCCCAGCGGCCGCGGTCCTGCTCGACCAGCGGCACCAGCTCGCCGCCCGGTCCGGTGCGGGCGGCGCGGCGGGCGTGGTGCAGCAGCATCAGCGCGAGCAGGCCCGCGACCTCGGGATGGTCGACCGACGCCGCGAGGCGCCGGGTCAGCCGGATCGCCTCGGCGGCGAGGTCGACGTCGCCGGAGTAGCCCTCGTTGAACACCAGGTAGAGCACCCGCAGGACGGTCGCGACGTCGCCGGGGCGGTCGAACCGCACCCCCGCGACGGTGCGCTTGGCACGGCTGATCCGCTGCGCCATCGTCGCCTCGGGCACCAGGTAGGCCGCGGCGATCTGCCGGGTGGTGAGCCCGCCGACCGCGCGCAGGGTGAGCGCGACCGCCGACGACGACGACAGCGACGGGTGCGCGCACAGGAAGTACAGCTCGAGCGCGTCGTCGCGGTCCGGCGCCGGGCCGGGCGCCGGCTCGGCCCCGGCCCGTTCCTCCCGGCCACGACGCGCGGTCTCCGACCGGGTGGCGTCGAGGAAGCGGCGCCAGGCCACCGTCACGAGCCAGCCCTTCGGGTCCCGCGGCGGGTCCACGGGCCAGGTCCGCAGGGCCTCGGTGAGCGCGTCCTGCACGGCGTCCTCGGCCGCCGCGAAGCCCGCACCGCGACGGCCGAGGATCCCCAGTACCTCCGGGACGAGGCCGCGCAGCAGCGCGGCGTCGGCACCGGCCACCTCGCCGCTCACTCGGTGACGGTCGGCCGGGCCTCGAGGAACGGCCGCAGCTCGATCCACTCGTGGATCGGCTCCCCACCGGCGCCGGGGGCCGCCGACAGCCCACCGGTCAGCTCGACGGCCCGCTCGTAGCTGTCGACGTCGATGATCATCCAGCCGGCGACGAGGTCCTTGGTCTCCGCGAACGGACCGTCGGTGACCGGCGGGCGGCCCTCGCCGTCGTAGCGGACGAAGGTGCCCTCCGGCGCCAGCGCCTGGGCGTCGACGAACTCGCCGGTCTCCTTCAGGGACTCGGCGAAGTCCTGCATGAAGCGGATGTGCGCGGTGACCTCCTCGGGAGCCCAGCGGTCCATCGGGACGTCGTTCTTCGGGGCCGGGGCGCCGCGGTAGTGCTTGAGCAGCAGGTACTTGGCCATGGTGGGTCTCCTCGGTGCTCGTCGCGGCCCATCCTGGCCGCGTTCACCCCGGGGACGGAACCGGACGCGCGTTCTCGACATGTCCGCTCGATTTCTCTTCTACCCGTCAGTAAGGTCCGCACATGATCAGAGCGACGTCCGTCCGCACCGTGTCCGCGACACCCGAGACGGTGTGGTCGGTGCTGTCCGACCACGAGGGCATGTCGGCGTGGGCGCCGGGCCTGAAGGTGGCCGTGACGCGGGCCGGGACGCCGGAGCCCAACGGTGTCGGCACCGTCCGCAAGGTCGGCATCGGCTCGCCCGGTCCGATCGTCGAGGAGGTCACCGCGTTCGAGCCGGGGCGACGCCTCGGGTACCGCGCGCTGGCCGGTGTGCCGCTGAAGAACTACCGCGGCGAGGTCACGCTGCGTCCGGTCGGCACCGGCACCGAGATCACCTACGCGGTCGAGGCCGACAAGCGGCTGCCGGCGGGCGAGACGCTGCTCGCGAAGGGGCTGTCGAAGGTGCTGCTGTCCGGCCTGGTCCGCGGGGTCGGCGCCGGTCCGCGCTGACCGGCCCTCCTTCTCGGGTCAGGTCTCGTCCGGCCGCGGGCCTGCCGGCTCGCCGTGCCGGTACCAGGCGGCGGACGGTGCCCCGATGACCGAGAGCAGCTGCAGCTTCTCGTGGGTCTCGCTGCCCGGGACGGCGGTGTAGACCAGCAGCAGGTGGGACTGATCGGGGTCGAGCAGCGTCTGGCAGTGCAGCTCCAGTGCGCCGACCTCGGGGTGGAGGAGGCGTTTGACGTCGTCGGTCCGGACGCCGACCTCGTGGGAGTCCCACAGCGCGCGGAACTCCTCGTTCTCCGGGTACAGGAGGTCGGCGAGGTGGGCCGCGCGGGATCCCGGCCCACGCCGGGCCGCGACCGCCCGCAGGCCGGAGACGTAGCGCCGCGACAGGAACGCGTGGTCCTCCTGCGGGTAGAGCAGACGGGCGCCGGGGTCGGTGAACCAGCGGTAGCCGATGCTCCGCGACGGGCCGGTGAACCCGGTGGTGTCGCCGGTCAACGCCACCCCCAGTGAGGTCTGGCGCAGCGTCTCCCCGAGCTCGGTGACGATCTCGGCAGGCGTGTCGACGAGACGGTCGAGGATGCGCAGCAGGCCGGGACCGATGTGCTCGCTGGTCGCGCCCCGGGCGGGCGGATGCTGCCCGGCGAGGCGGAACAGGTGGTCGCGCTCGTCGAGCGAGAGGTGCAGCCCCTGGGCGATCGCGGCGATCATCTGCTCCGACGGCCGCGGGCCACGCTCCCGTTCCAGGCGCGCGTAGTAGTCGGTCGACATGTGGCACAGCGCCGCGGCCTCCTCGCGGCGCAGCCCGCTGGTACGACGGCGCGGCCCCCGCGGCAGCCCCACGTCCTCCGGTTGCAGTACCTCACGGCGCCGCCGCAGGAACTGGGCCAGGCCCACCCGGTCGATCATCCGTACCGCCTCTCGGTCGCCTCCGTCCGTTCCTACCGGGACACACGGCGCGGAGCCACGGACCGTCGATCCGCCCCACCCGGTCGGGGCCGCACGGTCCAGGGGCGGATCGGGAGGCCGTGGTTGCGGGCAGACGGAAGGGTGAACGTGGTCGGCACACCGCCACCGACCCGAGGAGCCCACCGTGCCGAACGATCTCTTCCCGCTCGACCCGACCACTGCCGTGCCGCCGGGCCGCCCGGAGGAGCACCGCACCGGCGAGCCGACCCGGGCCGAGGGTGCCGCCACGCTCTCCGCGGCGATGCGGACCAGCCTGGACCGCTCCGGCGGCGCCGTGGGGATCCTCCTCGCCGCCGCGCCCGCCGTCGCCTTCGTGGCGGCCGACGCGGCGGGCGGGCTGACCTGGGCGTTTATCGCGCTCGCCGTCGCCGCGCCGGTGACGTTCGGGGTGCGCCTGGCCCGCCGGGAGTCGCTGCGGGCCGCCGTCGTCGGTCTGGCGGTGGCCGGCGTGTGCGCCGCCGTCGCCGCGTTCTCCGGCGAGGCCCGGGCGTTCTTCCTGCTCCCCACCCTGATCCCGGCCGCACTCGGCGTGCTGTTCCTCGGCTCGGTCCTCGTCCGCCGCCCGGTGACCGGGACCCTGTTCAACCGGCTGGTCGGCGGCCCCGAGGACTGGCGTGGGCACCCCCGGCTGATCCGCGTCTACACCGTCAGCACGCTGGCCGGCGTCGTGCTCCACGCGCTCAACCTCACCCTGCGCGCCGTGGCCTACCTCGCGGACCGGCCCGCCGTCCTGGCCGCGCTCGGCGTCGCCGCCGTACCGGCCTTCGCCGCACTCGCCGCGGGCACCCTCGTCGCCGCCCGCCGGGCGACCGGCCCCCGCGTCGCCACCGCCGCCTGACGACCGCCCGGCCTCGAACACCGCACCCACCAGGGAGACATCATGTCCCGCACCCGCGACATCACCATCGGCGACCTCACCGGCCGGCTCGCCGTCGTCACCGGCGCCAGCGACGGCATCGGGCTCGGTATCGCCACCCGGCTCGCCGCCGCAGGAGCCGAGATCGTGCTGCCCGTCCGCAACCGGCGCAAGGGCGAGGCGGCGGCCGACGCGATCCGCACCCGCGCCCCCGGCGCGACCGTGTCCCTGCGCGAGCTCGACCTGTCGTCGCTGGGCTCCGTCGCCGCGCTCGGCGTCATGCTGCGGGGCGAGGGCCGCCCGATCCACATCCTGGTCAACAACGCCGGCGTCATGACCCCGCCCCGGCGGGCGACGACCGTCGACGGCTTCGAGCTGCAGTTCGGCACCAACCACCTCGGTCACGTGGCCCTCGTCGCGCACCTGCTCCCGCTGCTGCGCGCCGGCCGGGCACGGGTGACCTCCCAGCTCAGCGTCGCCGCCCGCCGCGGCCGGATCGTCTGGGACGACCTCCAGGCGCAGGTCGGCTACGGCAACGATATGGCCGCCTACGCCCGGTCGAAGATCGCGTTCGGGCTGTTCGCCCTCGAGCTCGACCGCCGCAGCCGCGCCGGGCGCTGGGGCATCACCAGCAACGTGTCCCACCCCGGGATCGCCCCGACCAGCCTGCTCGCCGCGCGTGCCGAGGTCGGTCGCGAGCAGCCCGCGCGGGGACGACGGGTGATCGGCGCGCTCTCGGCCCACGGCATCCTCGTCGGGACCGCGCAGAGCGCCGGGCTGCTCGCGCTGTACGCCGCGACCTCCCCGGACGCACACGGTGGGCGGTTCTACGGGCCCGACGGGTTCGGGGGTCTGGGTGGTGCGCCCACCGAGCTGGGCCTCTACCGGCCCCTGCGCAGCACCGACGACGCCGAGCGCATCTGGCGCGTCTCGCAGGAGCTCACCCGGGTCTCGTTCGACACCACGGACGCCGCAGCGACCGAGGACACGGTCGTCCTGCACCGCGACGCCCGGTGAGCGCGACGGGTCTGGCCCCGGCGGCGGGCCGGTGAAGTACCGCCATCCCGGGTGACGGGTGGGGCGGGTCGGCTCGCGGAGTCGGTCGCCCATCCGCACCACGGCCCGCAGCCACCGGCACGGGGGCGGCCCGCGGAGCGTCGTGTTCCACGTGGAACAGCAGGGCACCCGGGAAAACGGCAGGTGGTGGGTGATCGCCCGCCGGAACACCGCCGAGGCTCCGTCACAGTGGTGACACGAGCCGTCCGGCGGGCCGCCCGACCACCGGCACCGACAGAACGTGCGGAGAAGTGCGTGTCAGCTGGTGGAGACAAGGGGAATCGAACCCCTAACCCCCGCCTTGCAAAGGCGGTGCTCTGCCAATTGAGCTATGTCCCCTGGTGGGTCCCGATCACGGTACCCCGGGAGGCGGGGTCAGCGGGTGGTGGCCTCGTGCCACAGGTCGTCGGAGCCGACACCGCGGAAGCGGGACCAGCCGAAGTACGCAGCGCCGGCGGCGACGGCCAGCACGAACAGCTTCTTCATCGCAGGTCTCCTCGCGAGTGACTGTCGGAGGGGGAAGGTGTGGGCCTAGCTGGATTTGAACCAGCGACCTCATCGTTATCAGCGATGCGCTCTAACCAACTGAGCTATAGGCCCGTGCAACAGGGGAAACACTACCGCACGGGGTCGAGCGGGTTACGAGGGGGTCCCCCTCCGCCCGACCCCGTGCGGGGTGCGTGACGACGCTCCGGTCAGTCCCGCTCGGAGAGCGTGACCTCGATGCCGCCGACCAGGTCGGCGGCCACGTTGTAGACGAACGCGACCACGGTGATGGCCACCGCGAACAGCAGGCTGTTCACCGCGCCGACGACGGCGGCGAGCCCGAAGACCCGGCCGACGCTGATCAGCGAGCCCCCGGTCTCCTGCTGCGAGGTGACCAGGTCGGCGTAGGTGCCGTTGAGCCGGTCCCAGACGCCCATCCCGCCGAGCACGCCGTAGAGGACGCCCGCGGCGACCATCCACACCAGCCACAGCACGACGGCCAGCGCCAGGGCCATCTTCAGTACCGACCACGGGTCGAGCCGCTTGAGCTGCAGCAGCGCCTGGCGCGGGGGCCGGTTGCGGACCGACGCGCGCGGCGTGTCCGCCGGGGCCGTGCCGTTCTCGCGCTGCTCCGGGTCGCGGACGGCGGTCGTCGCGCCGGACGCACCTGCGCCGGGGGCGGTCATGAACGCGGTCGGGGCCTCGCTCAGCAGCGAGTCCGCGACCGAGCCGCCGTCGCGGTCGTCATGGGTGTCGGGCACCCGGCGCCACGGGGGCGGCGAGGCCCCGGCCGGGTCGGCCGCGGGCTCGGCGTCGTCGCGCGGGCCGGGGACGTGGTCGGCCGGGGCCGCCGTCGTCGACGGGTCGTGGTCGGCGTCGGTGGCGACGGTGCGGGCCTCGTCCTGCGACGGGGTGCGGTCGTCGGTGCTCACGAGTGGGAGCTCTCCTCGCTGGTCGTCGCTCGGTACTGCTCCGGTCCCACGGCGTGTACCGGGTGGCCGGCCCTGCGGGCCGGCCACCCGACGTGCACTACGCCTGCTGGCCCGGGTCCTCCTCGGTCTCCTCCGCGTTGCGGGCGACGGCCAGCAGCGTGGAGCTCTCGCCCAGGTTCATCAGGCGGACTCCCTTCGTCTGCCGGCCGGCCTTCCGCACCTCGCGGGCGGAGGTCCGGATGACCCCGCCGGTGGAGGTGATCGCGTACAGCTCGTCGTCGATGCCGACGATGAGCGCACCGACCAGCGTGCCACGGCGACGGTCGTACTGGAGGGTCAACACTCCCTTCCCGCCACGGCCCTGAACGGGGTAGTCCTCGATCGGGGTGCGCTTGGCGTAGCCACCGGTGGTGGCGACGAGCAGGTAGGTGTCGGAGCGGATCACGCCGAGGGCCAGCAGCTTGTCGCCCTCGTTGAACCGCATCCCCAGGACGCCGGAGGTGGCGCGGCCCATCGGGCGCAGCGCGTCGTCGGACGCGGTGAACCGGATGGACTGGCCCTCGGCGGACACGAGGAGCAGATCGTCGTCACCCGAACAGAGGACGGCGCCGACCAGCTCGTCGTCGTCGCGCAGGTTGATGCCGATGAGGCCGCCGGCCCGGTTGGAGTCGAAGTCGGTCAGGCGCGACTTCTTCACCAGGCCGTTGCGGGTGGCCAGGACCAGGTACGGCCGCGCCGAGTAGTCCTTGATCTGCATGACCTGGGCGATCTCCTCCTCCGGCTGCAGGGCCAGGAGGTTCGCCAGGTGCTGGCCGCGCGCGGTGCGGTTGGCCTCGGGCAGCTCGTAGGCCTTGAGCCGGTAGACCCGCCCGCGGTTGGTGAAGAACAGCATCCAGTCGTGCGTGGAGCACACGAAGAAGTGGTTGACGATGTCGTCCTGCTTCAGCTGCGCCCCCTGCACGCCCTTCCCGCCGCGCTTCTGGGCGCGGTACAGGTCGGTCTTCGTGCGCTTGGCGTAGCCGGTGCGGGTGATCGTGACGACCACGTCCTCGACCGCGATCAGGTCCTCGTCGGTGACGTCGCCGTCGTAGCCGACGATCCGGGTGCGACGGTCGTCGCCGTGGGCCTCGACCAGCTCGGCCAGCTCGTCGCGGACGATCTGCCGCTGGCGCTCCGGACGGGCCAGGATGTCCTGGTAGTCCGCGATCTCGCGCTCGATCTCGGCGAGCTCGTCGACGATCTTCTGGCGCTCCAGCGCGGCCAGGCGCCGCAGCTGCATGTCCAGGATCGCCTGGGCCTGGATGTCGTCGACGTCGAGCAGGTCGATCAGGCCGGCCCGGGCGACGTCGACCGTGGCCGACGCCCGGATCAGGGCGATGACCTCGTCGAGCGCGTCCAGCGCCTTGACCAGACCACGCAGGATGTGGGCCCGCTCCTCGGCCTTGCGGAGCCGGTAGCGGGTCCGCCGGACGATGACCTCGATCTGGTGCCGGACGTAGTGCCGGATCATCTGGTCGAGGCGCAGGGTGCGCGGCACGCCGTCGACGATCGACAGCATGTTCACACCGAAGCTGTGCTGCAGCTGGGTGTGCTTGTACAGGTTGTTCAGCACGACCTTGGCGACCGCGTCGCGCTTGAGCGTGACCACGATCCGCATGCCGATACGGTCCGAGGACTCGTCGACGATCTCGGAGATCCCGGCGATCTTGCCGTCGCGGACCATGCCCGCGATCGACTCGATCAGGTTGTCCGGGTTGACCATGTAGGGCAGCTCGGTGACGACCAGGGTGGTGCGACCCTTGGCGTCCTCCTCGACCTCGACGACGGCCCGCATCCGGACCGAGCCGCGCCCGGTCCGGTAGGCGGACTCGATGCCGTCGCGCCCGACGATGAGGCCGTGGGTCGGGAAGTCCGGCCCCTTGATGCGCTCCATGAGCGCTTCGAGCAGCTCGTCGTCGGTGGCGTCGGGGTTCTCCAGGCACCAGGCGACGCCGGCGCCGACCTCGCGCAGGTTGTGCGGCGGGATGTTCGTCGCCATGCCGACCGCGATGCCGGAGCTGCCGTTGATGAGGAGGTTCGGCACCCGCGACGGCAGGACGACCGGTTCCTGGGTCTTGCCGTCGTAGTTGTCCAGGTAGTCGACGGTCTCCTCGTCGATGTCCTGGAGCATCGCCATCGCCAGCGGCGAGAGCCGGCACTCGGTGTACCGCATGGCCGCGGCCGGGTCGTTGCCGCGCGACCCGAAGTTTCCCTGTCCCTGGATCAGCGGGTAGCGCATCGACCAGGGCTGGGCCAGCCGCACGAGGGCGTCGTAGATCGCCGAGTCGCCGTGCGGGTGGTAGTTGCCCATGACGTCGCCGACGACGCGGGCGCACTTGACCGGGGCGCGGTCGGGCCGGAAGCCGTTCTCCCCCATCGAGTAGAGGACGCGGCGGTGGACCGGCTTCAGACCGTCCTCCACCAGCGGCAGCGCCCGCCCGACGATCACGCTCATCGCGTAGTCGATGTACGAGCGCTGCATCTCCTGCTGGATGTCGACCGGTTCGACCCGGCCCCCACCCTCTCCGCCGCCTGCCGCGGGGGCGGCGGGGTCGATCGTGTCCGTCACGAAGTCTCCTCGTGCGTGTTCATACGTGCGTCTGGATCAGATGTGTGGATCAGACGTCCAGGAAGCGCACGTCCTTGGCGTTGCGGGTGATGAAGGACCGGCGGGACTCGACGTCCTCACCCATCAGCACCGAGAACAGCTCGTCGGCGGTGGCGGCGTCGTCCAGGCTCACCTGCAGCAGCAGCCGGTTCGTCGGGTCCATCGTGGTCTCCCACAGCTCCTTGGCGTCCATCTCGCCGAGACCCTTGTAGCGCTGCACGCCCTGGTCCTTGGGAAGCTTCTTGCCCGCGGCCCGGCCGGCCTCGATCAGGCCGTCGCGCTCGCGGTCGGAGTAGGCGTACTCCGGCTCGGCCCCGCGACCGGACCACTTGAGCTTGTACAGCGGCGGCTGCGCCAGGAACACGTGCCCGTTCTCGATCAGCGGGCGCATGAAGCGGAACAGCAGCGTGAGCAGCAGCGTCCGGATGTGCTGGCCGTCGACGTCGGCGTCGGCCATCAGCACCAGCTTGTGGTACCGCAGCTTGGCCAGGTCGAAGTCGTCGTGGATGCCGGTGCCCATCGCGGTGATGATCGACTGGACCTCGGTGTTCTTGAGGACGCGGTCGATCCGGGCCTTCTCGACGTTGATGATCTTGCCGCGGATCGGCAGGATCGCCTGGTGCATCGAGTCGCGGCCGGCCTTCGCCGAGCCGCCCGCGGAGTCACCCTCGACGATGTAGAGCTCGCAGCTCTCCGGGTCGCGCGAGCGGCAGTCCGACAGCTTGCCGGGCAGACCGCCGATGTCGCCGGCGCTCTTGCGCCGCACGAGCTCGCGGGCACGGCGCGCGGCCAGGCGGGCCTGGGCCGAGGAGACCGCCTTGGTGACGATCGTCTTCGCCTCGGTGGGGTTGCGCTCGAACCAGTCGGCCAGCCACTCGTTCGACACGCGCTGGACGAACGACTTGACCTCGGTGTTGCCGAGTTTGGTCTTGGTCTGGCCCTCGAACTGCGGCTCGGAGACCTTGACCGAGACGATCGCCGCGAGGCCCTCGCGGATGTCGTCGCCGGACAGCGCCGGGTCCTTCTCCTTGATGAGCTTCTTGTCGCGCGCGTACTTGTTGACCGTCGCGGTCAGCGCGTGGCGGAAGCCCTCCTCGTGGGTGCCGCCCTCGTGCGTGTTGATCGTGTTCGCGAAGGTGTAGACCGACTCGGAGTAGCCCGAGTTCCATTGCATCGCGACCTCGACCTGGTGGCCGGGGCCCTCGCCGGTGTAGCTGACGATCTTGCGGTGGATCGGGTCCTTCGACTTGTTCAGGTGCGCGACGAAGTCCTCCAGCCCGTTCGGGTAGTGGAAGACGTACTCCTTGGGCTTGGCCACGTAGCCCTCGGCGTCGGGCTCGGCGTCCGCGTCGATCTCCGGGACGGGCGCCTCGATCGGGTTGCCGTCGGAGTCGACCGCGTCCGACGACGGGACACCCGCCGGCTTCTCCGGCCGCCGCTCGTCGCGCAGGACCATGGTGAGGCCCTTGTTCAGGAACGTCTGCTCCTGCAGCCGGCGACGGATCGTCTCCAGCGTGTAGCTGGTCGTCTCGAAGATCTTCGGGTCGGCCCAGTAGGTGATCGTGGTGCCGGTGTCGGACTTCTTCGTGGTGCCGGCCTCGACGAGCTCGCCGGGCACGGCGTACTCGTAGTGCTGGCGCCAGATCTGGCCGTCGCGGCGGACCTCGACGTCGAGCGCGGTGGACAGCGCGTTCACGACCGAGACGCCGACACCGTGCAGACCACCGGACACGGCGTAGGACTTGTCGTCGAACTTGCCGCCGGCATGCAGGCTGGTGAGGACGACCTCGAGGGTCGGCTTCTTCTCCACCGGGTGCATCTCGACGGGGATGCCGCGGCCGTCGTCCTCGACGCGGATGCCGCCGTCGGACTGCAGGGTCACGACGACCTTCGTGGCGTGACCGGCCATCGCCTCGTCGACCGAGTTGTCCACCACCTCCCAGATCAGGTGGTGCAGACCCCGCTCACCGGTCGAGCCGATGTACATGCCGGGCCGCTTGCGGACCGCCTCCAGGCCCTTGAGGACCGTGATGGACGACGCGCCGTAGGCGTTGTTCGCTGCCTTGTCGGAAGCCACGGGTAGCTGCTTCTCCTCGCCACGTGAACCGCCCGCGCGACGCGCGCACCACCGGTGCGACGACGACGAAACGGTTCCACCGACCGGGCGCTCTGGTCATGTCTTGGGGAGCCACCCGGGAAACACCTGTCGATCCTACCCGTCGGGACCGACGGAAAGGCGGGAAGGACCCACCCAGAAGCGTCACAGACGGGCGAACGGCGTCCGGTGCGGGATCGAACGTGCCCCTGCGGGGTCGAGCGGACCGGCGGCCGTGTCATCCCGCGCTCACCGCCGACGAGAGGCACGGGGCCGGTGGGGTGCGGCTCCTCACCCGATCCGGCCCTCCACGGCCCCCGGGGCGACGTGACGCGCCCACAACGTGCACCCCGGCGCCCACCACCCGTTCGGCGGCACCCGCCCACCTGCCCGGTGCCCCCAGGGGAACTTTCGTGGCTTAGAGCGCTACGAGGGTTCCCCTGGGAGCACGCCGGGGCGGTGCCCGGGCGGAGCGGGAGGCAGGGCGCGGGTCAGCCGTAGGTGTCGCGGGGGCCGCGGCCGCGGACGTGCCGCGGACCGTGCCGCCAGCTCGGCCCGCTCGGCCCGACGACCCGGATCCGGCGCACGACGTCCGGCCCGACCGCGGCGGCGAGCCGGGTCAGCAGCTGACGCTGCAGGGTCCGCAGCTGGGTGGCCCACGCCGTGGACTCGGCCTGCAGGGTCAGCTCGCCGTCGCGCAGCGAGACCGGTGTGCAGTGGTCGGCGACGTCCGGCCCGACCAGCTGCGGCCACCGGCCGAGGACGGTCGCGTCGGTCAGCCGGTTCGACCAGCCGCGGTCCACCGACACCCGCGACACCAGACGTCCGAACGGCTGCGGGTCCCGGTCGTCGGGCCCCGCCCCCGACCAGCGACGACGACGCCCCCGCCCGGAGACCACGCGCAGCTTGGGCCGGTCGGCCCGGGCCCGCTCCTCGGCCTTGCGGGCCGACGCCTCGCGGGCCGCGCGCAGCGCCTCGCGCGCGAGGTCGGCTCCGCGCAGGTTCGCGCGGTCGCCGGCGAGCAGGTCACCCTGCTCCCCCGGGACACCGCCGCCCGGGACGTCCCCGCCCGTGACCGCGTCGTGACCGGGACCGGTGTCGCGTCCGTCCCCAGGCTCGGCGCCGTCGGTGCCCGGTCCCCGGCGTCCTGTCCTCCGGTTTCCGGTTCCGGAACGGCGTCCGTCCCCCGGTGCTCCTGAGTTATCCACAGTATCCACAGCCTTGTCCCCAGAATGCCGTGACACGTTCGAGACCTGACGGGGCGATCACGCGGGCACCTCGCCGTCGCGGCTCACCGTCCGGTCGCCGACGGCGAACCGGACCCCGTCGAGCTCCGCGGGCACGTCCTCGGCCACCGCGGCGGTCACCAGGACCTGCTCCGCGCCGGCCACCAGGCCGGCCAGCGCACGGCGGCGGGCCGAGTCCAGCTCGGCGAAGACGTCGTCCAGCACGAGGACCGGCTCGACGTCGTCGGCGTGCAGCAGGCGGTAGGACGCCAGCCGCAGCGCCAGCGCGAACGCCCAGGACTCGCCGTGGCTGGCGTAGCCCTTCGCCGGTCCCTCGCCCAGGGCGAGGTCCAGCTCGTCGCGGTGCGGGCCGACCAGGCAGACCCCGCGTTCGACCTCCTGGGACCGCACCTCGGCCAGCCGGTCGAGCAGCAGCGCCTCCAGGTCCCCGGTCGACGACGGCAGCTCCGCGACCCCCGCCGTCCCGAGGCTGGACCGGTAGTCCAGGCCGATCGGGTCCGACGACGGCGCGATCGCCGCGAACGCCTCGCGGGCGTAGGGCGCCAGCGCGACGACGAGCTCGCGCCGCCCGGCCAGCAGCGCCGCGCCGGTACGGGCGAGATGCCCGTCCCAGACCTCCAGCGTCGCCAGGTCGTCGGGCAGTTCAGGGTCCGCGGCCACCGGCGCCCGGGACCGGCCGCGGGCCCCGCGCAGTGCCGGCTTCGCGGACTTCAGCAGGGCCGAGCGCTGGCGCAGGACCTTGTCGTAGTCGGCGCGCACGCCGGCGTAGCGCGGGAACCGCGCGACGAGCAGCTCGTCGAGGAAACGCCGGCGCTCCGACGGGTCGCCCCGCACCAGGGCCAGGTCCTCCGGCGCGAACAGCACGCTGCGCAGGATCCCCAGGATGTCGCGCGGCCGCGAGACCGGTGAGCGGTTGACCCGCGCCCGGTTCTGCTTCCCGTTGTTGATCTCCAACTCGACGCCGAGTTTCCGTCCGTGGTGGTGCACCTCACCGCGGACGACGGCCTGCTCGGCCCCGCGCCGGATCAGCGGCGTGTCGGAGGAGACCCGGTGCGAGCCGAGGGTGGCGAGGTAGCCGATCCCCTCGACCAGGTTGGTCTTGCCGACGCCGTTGGACCCGACCAGCACGGTCACGCCGGGGTCGAGCTCCAGCTCGGCCTCCGGCCAGGACCGGAAGTCGGTGACCGAGAACCGCCTGAGGTACACCGCCTGGTCACCCTTCCCGTCCGGCTCGGCGCCGGGTCACTGCTGCGTCGAACCGCCGCCGGACGACGGTCCCGCCTTGTCGCCCGGGGCACCGGCCGGCCCGGACTTCTTCACCGCGTGCCCACCGAACTGCTGGCGCAGCGCGGCGACGGCCTTCATCGCGGACGACTCGGCCTGCCGGGAGGAGAACCGGGCGAACAGCGCCGCGGAGATGACCGGCAGCGGCACCGCGTGCGCGATGGCCTCCTCGATGGTCCAGCGGCCCTCGCCGGAGTCGTCCACCCAGCCCTCGAGCTGGTCGAGACGGGGGTCCTCCTTGAGCGCGTCGACCAGCAGGTCGAGCAGCCAGGAACGGACGACGGTGCCGCGCGACCAGGCCTGGATGACCCCGGGCACGTCGGTGATCAGCTCGCTGGCCTCCATCAGCTCGAAGCCCTCGGCGTAGGCCTGCATGAGGCCGTACTCGATGCCGTTGTGGACCATCTTCGCGAAGTGGCCCGCGCCCACCGGCCCGGCGTGCGCGAACCCCTCCTCGCGCACGCCCTCGGGGCGCAGCGCGTCGAAGATCGGCATGGCGCGCTCGATGTGCTCGGGCTCGCCGCCCGCCATCAGGCCGTAGCCGTTGTCCTTGCCCCAGATCCCGCCGGAGACGCCGCAGTCGACGTAGCCGATGCCGTGCGCGTCGAGCAGCGCGGCGTTGGGCTGGTCGTCGGTGTAGCGGGAGTTGCCGCCGTCGATGACCAGGTCACCGGGCTCCAGCGTGGTGGCCAGCGTGGCGACGGTGTTCCGGGTCGGCTCGCCGGAGGGCACCATGACCCACACGACGCGCGGCGCGGCCAGCGCACCGGCGAGCTCCGCGAGCGAGGCCACGTCGCTGACATCCGGGCGGGGGTCGTAGCCGACCACCTCGTGCCCGGCGGCCCGCAGCCGCTCCCGCATGTTGCCGCCCATGCGGCCGAGTCCGATCATGCCGATCTGCACGGCAGTGGCCCCCTTCGCGTCCGTGCCGCCGGCATGCCCGCAGGGCACCGGTGGCCCTCGTCGATCACACCGCGGACGAGTCTTCCCCCTCGCCGGGACGTCCGCCCGGCGGGGGGTCAGCCGGGCAGCCGGACCGGCATCAGCAGGTGCAGGTAGCCGGACTTCTCCGGCGACGGAGCCTCGCCGGCGTCGTCGGTGGCGGGCTTGGGCACCGGGCGGACCAGCGCGGGCCGGTTCGGCGTGGTGAAAGTCAGCTGGGCGCGGTCGGTGTGCAGCGCGCCGAGGGCGTCGAGCAGGTAGCCCGGGTTGAACGCGATCGTCAGCGGACTGCCGTCGAGCGCGCAGGGCAGCTCCTCCTCGGCGGACCCGACGTCGTCGCCACCGGCGGCCAGGCGCAGCCCGTCCTCGCCGAACTCCATCCGGATCTGGGCGACCCGGTCCGCGACGAGCGAGACACGCTTGATCGCCTCGACCAGCAGCGCCACGTCGAGTTCGACCGCGGTGGTGTGCTCGGCCGGGATCAGCTGGCGGAAGCGGGGGAACTCGGCGTCGAGCAGC
The DNA here is from genome assembly GCF_009864975.1 of Pseudonocardia sp. SID8383. Taxonomy (NCBI): domain Bacteria; kingdom Bacillati; phylum Actinomycetota; class Actinomycetes; order Pseudonocardiales; family Pseudonocardiaceae; genus Pseudonocardia; species Pseudonocardia sp. SID8383. Next base: position 2,929 of record NZ_WWFY01000408.1, on the reverse strand, counting down.
CGACTGGTGGAGCGGCGGCCGCCGCCGGTGAGCCCGAGCATCCCGTCCCCGGCCGACAGCGCGATCTCCACGGTGCCGGACCCGGCGAGGGTCTTGGCGACCTCGGCGAGGGTCTTGGCCGGGATCAGCACCGCGGTCGAGATCGAGGCGTCCTCCGGGGACCACTCGAGCTCGCGGACGGCGAGCCGGAACCGGTCGGTGGCCGCGAGCGTCAGCTGCGAGCCCTCGATCTCGAGCCGGATGCCGGTCAGCATCGGCAGCGTGTCGTCCCGCCCGGACGCGACGGCGACCTGGGCGACGGCGCCGGCGAGCGCGTCGGCGGCGACCGACCCGGCGCGCTGCGGCATGTCGGGCAGCTGCGGGTAGTCCTCGACCGGCATCGTCGGGAGGCTGAACCGGGAGTTGCCGCAGTTGATCGTGGCGCGGGAGCCGTCGACGGTCAGGTCGACCGGCTTGGACGGGAGCGCCCGGGTGATGTCGGCCAGCAGCCGCCCGGAGACGAGCGTGCGGCCCGGCTCCCCGACCGTCGCGTCGAGCTCGACGCGCGCCGAGGTCTCGTAGTCGAAGCCGGAGACGGTCAGCTTCTCGCCGGACTCGCCGTCGGACTGGATGAGGACCCCGCCGAGCACGGGCACCGGCGGACGAGCCGGGAGGCTGCGCGCCACCCAGGCGGCCGCGTCCGCGAGGACGTCGCGTTCGACCCGGAACTTCATCTGGAGACCTTCCCCGGTAGCGCCCGGCTCGGACCACGGCGCGGGGCCGGGTCGTCGACGGGACGGCGGTGCGGCGGCGGGCCGGTTCGTCCTCCGGGTCCGGCCGGCGCCGTGGCCCGGAGGGGCTGCGGAGCGGAGTGGCCGGAACGGGATCGGAAGCCGGGGTTCGCCGGGACGCTCACGGTAGAGCCTCGCCCCGACAGTTTCCACGCCACCCCGGTGCCCGTTCGGTGTCCCCGTCCGTGACCCCCGTCCGGGGGTCGGTCCACACAGGTGTTCTTGGGAAGAAGAGATAGAGAGAGACAAACCGTCGTAGTACTAAGTCCTGTGCACAGTGTGGATGGAGCGCATCCTCGCTGGTCAGCAGGCCGCGTCGGCTGGGGATGCGGCGGTGGGGGCACCCGTTGACAGGTCGGTGGAGCGGTGGACCGACGGCGTCGACCCCCATCCGTCCCCGGTTCATCCCGGGTTCACCACAGAGTTGTCCACGGATCCCGGGCGATCCGTCCACGGGGCTGCGACGATCCATCCACAGAGTTGTCCCCAGATGTGGGTGGAAACGTGGTGGATCGTGGACCCAGGGTGATGGCGGGCACACGCCGTTCGGCACTCCCGCGTTGCACGATGAACCCACAGACGTCCCACCCGTCACAGGAATGTCGACGGAGCGTCACCAGCGGGTGAGCGCAAGCGATCACCGGGACGAGTGGTGAAGCGCCGAGTGCCCACTACCGGACGACGAACGGGAGTGGTGGGACCGACACGCGGGTGACGCCACGCCGGACCCGATCGGCACCACGCCGGACGGTCCCGGTGTCCCGGGCGTCCGCGGCGGCGGGGGTGCCGATCACCCGGGGACGGCCCGCAACGCGCCGCAGCGGCGATCTGGGGGCCGTGGCCCCTGTGGGTTGCACGGGATCGGTCCCGGTGCGCGCGGTGACCGCCGAGAACGCGTCCTGCCTGGTCACGGTGGGGCCTGCCGGAGCTGTGGAGAAGCGGTGCGACCGGTGGACAACCCGCCTCGGCGGGCCACCGGCGAAGGTCAGTGCCGGGCGCGCAGTTTGATCCGCGCGGTCAGCTCCTGCACCTGTTCGAAGGTCTTCCGCCGGAGCGAGATCTCGTTGCGGATCTTCTTGTCGGCGTGCATGACGGTCGTGTGGTCCCGGCCGCCGAAGGTCTGCCCGATGCGCGGCAGCGACAGGTCGGTCAGCTCGCGGCACAGGTACATGGCGATCTGGCGGGCCTGGGCGAGCGCCTTCGTCTTGCCGGGCCCGGACAGCTCGTCGAGCGTGAGGCCGAAGAACTCGGCGGTGACCGCCATGATCGTCGGCGCGGTGATCTCCGAGGCCGCGGAGTCCGGGATCAGGTCGCGCAGCACGATCTCGGCGAGCTGGGTGTCGACGGCCTGCCGGTTCAGCGACGCGAACGCCGTGACCCGGATCAGCGCGCCCTCGAGCTCGCGGATGTTGCGCTCGATCCGCTCCGCGATGAACTCCAGGACCTCACCGGGGACGGCGAGCCGGTCCTGCGCGGCCTTCTTCCGCAGGATCGCGATCCGCGTCTCCAGCTCGGGCGGCTGGATGTCGGTGATCAGACCCCACTCGAACCGCGTGCGCATCCGGTCCTCGAGGGTCTCGAGGCGCTTGGGCGGCCGGTCGGAGGAGACGACGATCTGCTTGTTCGCGTTGTGGAGGGTGTTGAAGGTGTGGAAGAACTCCTCCTGCGTCCCCTCCTTGCCCTCCAGGAACTGGATGTCGTCGACCAGCAGCACGTCGACGTCCCGGTAGCGGCGCTGGAAGGCGACCTTGCGGTCGTCGCGCAGGGAGTTGATGAAGTCGTTCGTGAACTCCTCGGTACTGACGTACCGGACCCGCATCCCGGGGAACAGCCGCTGGGCGTAGTGCCCGACGGCGTGCAGCAGGTGGGTCTTGCCCAGCCCGGACTCGCCCCAGATGAACAGCGGGTTGTACGCCCGCGCCGGCGCCTCGGCCACCGCGACCGCGGCGGCGTGGCTGAACCGGTTCGAGGCACCGATGACGAAGGTGTCGAAGGTGTAGCGCTCGTTGAGCCGGGTCTGCGACCGCGGCGCGACCGGGTCGCCCGCCTGCGGCGCGGTGTAGGCCGGCCACGAGGTCTGGCCCTCGCGCGAGCCCGGCTCCGGACGCCCGGTGGGCTGCGGCGCCCACCCCCCGGACGACGACGGCGCCGGCTCGGCC
>NZ_WWFY01000407.1:0-201 GCF_009864975.1 Pseudonocardia sp. SID8383 | reverse complement strand
CCGGGCCGGCGTCGCCCGGCTCCTCGGGAAGGTGGGCCAGCGCCTCGCGCAGGTCGGCCAGCGGCAGCGGCCGGGTCGCCGTGACCGCGAACGCGACCCGCCCGGCCAGCGCGATGCCCGGCCAGCCCTGCGAGGCCAGCGCCAGGCGCTCGCCGACCCGGTCGCAGAGACCGGCCAGGTGCCGGTCCGAGGCACCGGGCA
>NZ_WWFY01000040.1:0-8284 GCF_009864975.1 Pseudonocardia sp. SID8383 | reverse complement strand
CGCCGCGGCGGGGGTGCTCAGCCCCGGCGGTCGTCCCGGTCGCGGTCCGCCCCGAACTCCCGGTCGTGGCGCAGCCGGGCGTCGACGTGCTGTTCGGCGCGCCGCGCCTCCCGGGTCGACGCGGCCGCCCCCACCGGGTAGCCGGCCTTCATCACCCGGGTCTCGCACGCCTCGACCACGTAGACCATCGAGTAGAAGTAGCCGATCACCGCGCCGGAGGCGATGGCGCCCAGCCGCACCCACGCCGGGCCGGGCACCACCAGGAACAGCAGGGCCAGCAGCGGGATCAGCTGGACCGTCGTACGGAGGAAGTGGCGCAGCACCCAGGTGCGGGTCGTGACGTCGTGCAGCACCCAGCGCCGGTTCCGATCCGGCAGCCGGGCACCGAAGGCGTAGGCCACCCAGCGGAACGGGTTCGGACGCCGGATCCGGTCGTCCATCGGACGTTCCCCCTCATCGGATCGCGCACCCGGGTCAGACACCCGGATGCCGGACGAGCACGGCGAACGGGTCCGTCCAGTGCCGTCCGCCGTTCTGCGGGGCGACGGTCACGCCGTCGGCACCCGGCAGCGGCTGCGGCAGCGGCCTGCCCGTCGCCGCGTCGGCCACGAGTTCGCGGACCCGCTGCCCGGCCCGATGGTAGAACTCCAGCTGCACCGCGCGACCGAACAACCCGAAGCCGAGCCGGAACAGGGGGTTCGGGATGTGCGCGGGCCGGGAGAACGCGCGGATGACGAACTCGACGTCGCCGGTCGCGAGGTCCTTGACCACCTCGTAGGTGAGCCGGCCCTCCTCCAGGTGCCCGTGCAGGGTCTCGTAGGTCCAGCCCCAGACGCGCCGGCCGTCGACGGTCTCGTCGACCAGACCGGTCACGCGGACGCCGAGGTGGAAGCGCATCGGCCCGAACCGGCCCTCCAGCAGCATGTCCCGCCCCAGCAGCGGGTCGGACGGGCGGAACACGCCGCGCAGCCGGTTCGGGGCGGTGAACTGGTAGTCGCGCAGCACCGCGCAGGCACGTTCCCACGGCCCGTCGGGGACCGGGTCGCCGGGCGGCTCGGTGCCGACCAGGGCCCGGCCGTGGTCGACGTGCCAGCGCGGGTCACGGGTGTCGGTGGGGGTCTCGGCGTCGTCGAAGTTCACGCCGCGTGCGGCGAGTCCGTCCAGGTCGGCGCGACGGTCCCCGGGGGCGGGGCGCTTCAGGACCGACGGCCCTTCTCCTCGCGCCGCATCGAGTCGCCGATCAGCCAGAACATCGACGGCCACAGGCCGACGAAGACGGCGCGGCGTTCGGCGTTGCCGCGCTCGTCCTGGTCCACGGTCTTCGCGCGCAGCCACAGCGCGATGGAGAAGCCCACCGAGCCGAGGGAGAACCACTGGAGCTGGGCACCGCGCAACCCGACCCGGTGCAGGACACGTCCGACCGTCATGGCGGTTCCTTCCCCGCTCCCGGCGGATGTAATCCCGCAGAGGGGGTATGTCCACGCCGTGCGGACTTCCAGGACGGCCACGACGAGAGATCGGTCCACCCCGGTGACGGGGGACCGGCGGTCCCGGCGGGTGTCGGCGGTGCTGCGCTGGCCGGTGGGTCTGGCCCTGGTGTCGTGGCGCTACTTCTGGCGCACCACACCGATCCACCGCAGCGACGTCGTCGGGGACCTGGGGGACCTGCCGCCCGCCTCGCCGCAGGGCGCCGAGGGCGACGACGTCCAGCGCCCGTCGGACGGGGTCGGGACCCTGCTGCACCGGCGCTACAGCGTGCGCATCCGCGGGTCCCGGCTGAGCCCCGAGGAGCTCATGACGCGCCTCGCCGCGGACCCCGACCGCTGGTCACCGGAGTTCGCGGTGTTCCGCCGCACCCGTGGTGAGCCCGGCGGGATGGCGGTCGGCGACGAGTTCCTGATCCGCATGCCCGGCCCGTGGGACGGCCCGGTGCGGGTGGCCGCCGCCGGGCCGAGCGAGTTCTCCTTCGTCACCCTCGACGGGCACCTGGAGGCCGGCCGGATCGAGTTCCGCACCCGTCGCGACCCGGACCACCCGGAGATGCTGCGCTTCGACATCGAGTCCTGGGCGCGGCCCGGGGACCGGCTGTCGCACGTGCTCTACAACACCCTGCGGGTGGCCAAGGAGGTGCAGTTCAACATGTGGACGCACGCCTGCATCCGGGCGGCCGCCATCGCGGGCGGCCGCCCGGACGGCGGCGTGACGGTGCGCACCCGGCGGTTCGCGACCGCCGGATGACGCGGCGGGCCTCACCGGGCGGCCCGCACCTCGCGGATCATGACGACCCCGAGCCCGGCGACGGCGATCCCGCGCAGCAGCTCCACGTGCAGCCCGCTGAGCACCGGGGCCTCCGGCAGCGGCACGAACAGCAGCAGCGCCCCGGTCAGCGCGGCCGCGCCGATCCAGCGCGGCACCCCGGTGGTACGCATCAGCGCCACACCCGTCAACGCCAGCCCGGCCAGGAGAACCAGCCCGCCGACCATCTGCAGCAGCGCGAAACCGGGGGCGGCGAGGATGCTGCCGTCGTCGGGGACCAGCTCCGGGGCGGCACGGGCGATCTCGGGCGCCACCAGCCCCTCGACGACGAGGTGGCCCTGCGCGCTCAGCGCATTGCCCAGGAAGTACAGGCCGAACCCGAGCGTGCCGAGCACACCGGCCCGCGGGGCGAACCAGCCCCAGGCCGCGGGTAGGCCCATCATCAGCGCGAGCGCGCCGGCGTAGATCGACAGCTGCGCCCACGGCGAGCCGGGGGCGAGCAGGGACGCGACGGAGTGGGCGTTCCCGTCGACGACGGGGTGGGCGACGCCACCGGCGAGCGAGAGCACGGCGGAGGCGAGCAGCATCACGCCGCCGCCCACCACCAGGCGTCGCCGGGTGGGGTCGACGGCGGGGACGGCCGGGGTGGTGGGGGTGGTGCGGGCGTCCTGCACTGTCACGGTGGGTCCTTCCGGAGGGGCGCGTCCGGTCGGTCCGGCGCGGCGGGACCACCGTGCGCCCGGCCGCTTGCAGCCCACTTGCGGACGGGCTGCGGGCGCCGCGGGCACTGTCGCCCGGGCGCGGGGCGGGGCAGACTCGCCGATCATGAGCACCGACGCTCCCGCCTTCACCGAGATCTCCTACGACGTCGACGACCGGGTCGCCACGATCACCCTCGACCGCCCGGACCGCCTCAACGCGTTCACCCCGACGATGGCCCGCGAGCTGATCGCCGCCTACGACCGCGCCGACGCCGACGACACCGTCCGCGCGATCGTGCTCACCGGCCGCGGCCGCGGCTTCTGCGCCGGCGCCGACCTGGGCCGCGGCGGGGCGTCGTTCGATCCCACCGACCCGCAGCGCGCCGCCGACCGGGCGGGCGTCGGCACCATCGGCGGCGTCGTCCGCGACGGCGGCGGCACCGTGACCATGCGGATGGCGGCGCTGCGCACCCCGGTGATCGCCGCCGTCAACGGGCCCGCGGTCGGCATCGGGGCGACGATGACGCTGCCCGCCGACATCCGGCTGGCCGGCGCCTCGGCCCGGTTCGGCTTCGTGTTCGCTCGCCGCGGGCTCGTCCCCGAGGCCGCGTCGAGCTGGTTCCTGCCGCGCATCGTCGGCGTCTCCCGGGCGATGGAGTGGGCCGCGACCGGCCGGGTGTTCGACGCCGCCGAGGCCCTCGACGGCCGGCTGGTGTCCCGTGTCCTGCCCGACGACGAGCTGCTCGGCGCGGCGTACGCGATCGCCCGCGAGATCGCCGACAACACCTCCGCGGTGTCGGTCGCGCTGACCCGCCAGCTGCTGTGGGGGATGCTCGGCGCGCCCAGCCCGTGGGACGCCCACCGCGCCGACTCGGCCGCGATCGCGCACCTCGGGCAGGGCCGCGACGTCGCCGAGGGTGTCACCTCGTTCCTGGAGAAGCGCCCGCCCGCCTTCCCCGACACCGTCTCCGACGACTACCCCGGCCACGTCCTGCCGCACTGGCCCGCGCCGCCCGCCGACCTGACGGACTGAAATCCGGGTGCGCCGGCGACCCCCTCGCCCCTACCGTCGCCCCGTGGCCTCGATACGCCTGCGCGTCGCCCGACGGCGGCGCCACACCTGATCCCTGCCGATCTCCTGGCGCCGCCGTCCGAGCAGCCGGTCCTCGTACCCCTGCCGGGCGGCGCCCCGCCGCGCCCCCGGCTCCCACCCCGGGAGCCTCCTGTGCGATCCCCCCTGCCCCGCCCGCTCGGCCGTCATGAGCACGGTCAGAACTTCCTCGTCGACGCCTCCGTCCCGGCCGCGCTGGCCGCCGTCGTCGCCGGGTACCCGCCCCGGCCGCTGCTGGAGCTGGGTCCCGGCGACGGCGCGCTGACCGCCGCGCTGCTGCGGCTGCCCGGCAGGCCGCTGACCGCGGTCGAACTCGACCCGCACCGGGTGGCCCGGCTGCGACGGCGGTTCGGCGACGCCGTCACCGTCGTCCACGGCGACCTGCTCGACGCCCGCCTGGACCGGCCCGTCGACGTGGTGTCCAACGTCCCGTACGCGGTGACCACCCCGCTGCTGCGACGTCTGCTGGGCGCCCCGCGCTGGGCGCACGCGCTGCTGCTGGTGCAGTGGGAGGTGGCGCGCAAGCGGGCGGCGGTCGGCGGCACCAGCGCGCTCACCGCCCGCTGGTGGCCGTGGTTCACCTTCACCCTGCACGACCGTGTCCCGGCCCGGGCGTTCCGGCCGGTCCCGGCCGTCGACGGCGGGGTGCTGGAGATCGCCCGCCGCGACGTGCCGCTGCTCGATGCCCGGCCCCGGGACCACCACCGGATGGTCGACGCGGTGTTCACCGGCCGCGGCCGCGGGGTCGTCGACGTCGTCGGGCGGCGGTTCGGCCGCGCCCTCGCCCGGGACTGGGCGCGCGAGTGCGGTCTCGGGCCGTGGGCACTGCCACGCGACCTCGACGCCGGGCAGTGGGTCCGGCTGCATGCCCGGGTGGCCGGGCGGGGGTGACCCCGGTCCCGCTCCGTTGCGCCGGGCGGGTGCCGTCTGCTCGGGTGGGCGGTGTGGAGCACTCGGAGCTGACCCGCCGGCGGTGGCTGGACCACGGCCGCCTGTCGTCGCACGCCTGTCGCTGACCCCGGCCTCGCGCACCGACTCCCCGCTCCGCCTCACCCACCGGCAGGTCCCGTGTCCAGCTCCGCCGTGTCCGATCCCGCCCCGACGTCCGGTGCCACGCCGCGCCGCGCCGCCGTCGCGAGCCTCGTCGGGACCACCATCGAGTGGTACGACTTCTACCTCTACGCCACCGCCGCGGCGCTGGTGTTCGCCCCGCTGTTCTTCACCGACGCCGACCCGGCGACCGGAGTGCTCGCCTCGTTCGCGACCTACGCCGCCGGGTTCGGGGCGCGGCCGATCGGCGCCGTCGTCGCCGGGCACCTGGGGGACCGGATCGGCCGCCGCGCCGTCCTGGTCGGGTCGCTGGTGCTGATGGGCGTCGCGACGACGCTCATCGGGCTGCTGCCGACCTACCCGACCGTCGGGCTGCTGGCCCCGGTGCTGCTCGTGGTGCTGCGCCTGGCCCAGGGGCTCGCCGTGGGTGCGGAGTGGGCCGGTGCGGTGCTCATGGCCGTCGAGCACGCCGAGACCGAGCGCCGACGCGGCCTGTTCGGCAGCTTCCCGCAGATCGGCTCCTCGGCCGGGATGCTGCTCGCCTCGGGTGTCTACACCGCGGTGCTCGCGATCGCGGGCAAGGAGGCGTTCCTCGCCGGGGCCTGGCGGATCCCGTTCCTGCTCAGCGCGGTGCTCGTCGTGGTGGGGCTGGCCATCCGGCTCACCCTCGCCGACCCCGCGGTGTTCACCGCCGCCCGCGATGCCGGGACGCTGTCCCGCCGCCCGGTGCTGGAGGTGCTGCGCACCGACTGGCGCACCGTGCTGCTGACCGTCGGCAGCCGGATCGCCCAGAACTCCGTCTACATCCTGGCGACGACGTTCGCGCTGACCTACCTGGCCCAAGGCGACTCGGGCGCCGCCGAGGGCGCCGGTCTGACCGCGGTGATCATCGCGTCGGCGATCGGGCTGTTCTCGACGCCGTTGTGGGCGGTCCTGTCCGACCGGGTCGGCCGCAAGCCGGTCTACCTGGCCGGCGCGATCGGGGCGCCGCTGTTCCTCGGGGCCTTCTTCCTGCTGCTCGACACCGGGTCCACCGTGCTGGTCGTGGTCGGCATGGTGGTGCTGGTCAACCTCTTCCACGACGCGATGTACGGCCCGCAGGCGGCCTGGTACGGCGAGCTGTTCGACACCCGGCTGCGCTACAGCGGGGCGTCGCTGGGCTACCAGATCGGGTCGGTCATCGGCGGCACGACGCCGCTGGTCGCCACCGCGCTGCTCTACGCCGGCGGCGGGACCCCGTGGCTGATCTGGGGGTATTTCGGGGTGCTGTTCGCGATCTGCGTCGTCTCCACCGTCCTGCTCCCCGAGACCCACCGCGGCGGGCTGCGCACCGCCCGGGAGAAGGTGTCGGCATGACCGGCCGCATCCTGCTCAACGCCTTCGACATGGCCTGTGTGGGCCACCAGTCCGCCGGGCTGTGGCGCCACCCGTCCGACGAGGGGCACCGCTACACCGACCTCGACCACTGGACCTCGCTGGCCCGGATGCTGGAGGACGGCGGCTTCGACGCGCTGTTCCTCGCCGACGTCCTCGGCGTCTACGACGTCTACGGCGGCTCCCGTGACGCCGCCGTCCGCGCCGCCGCGCAGGTCCCGCTCGCCGACCCGCTGCTGCTCGTCCCCGCGATGGCGGGGGTGACCTCGCGGCTCGGGTTCGGGGTGACCGTCTCGGTCGCCTACGAGCACCCCTACGCGCTGGCGCGGCGGCTCACCACCCTCGACCACCTCACCCGCGGCCGGGTCGCGTGGAACGTCGTCACGTCCTACCTGGACTCCGCGGCGCGCAACCTCGGCCGGTCCGGGCAGATCCCGCACGACGAGCGCTACGAGCTCGCCGAGGAGTTCCTGGAGGTCTGCTACAAGCTGTGGGAGGGCTCCTGGGACGACGACGCCGTGGTCCGCGACCGTGCCCGCGGCGTGTTCACCGAGCCGGACCGGGTGCACGACATCGCCCACCACGGCCGCTGGTTCGACGTGCCCGGACCGTTCCTGTCCGAGCCGTCCCCGCAGCGCACCCCGGTGATCTTCCAGGCGGGCGCGTCGCCGCGCGGTGCCCGGTTCGCCGGCACCCACGCCGAGGCCGTGTTCGTGTCCGGCCCGTCGCCCGCGGTGGTCCGCCGCTCGGTCGACGCCGTGCGTGCCGAGGCCGCCCGCGCCGGGCGGGACCCGCGCTCGGTGAAGGTCTTCGCCATGCTCACCGCGATCGCCGGGGAGACCGACGCGGCCGCCCGCGCGACGCTGGCCGAGTACCTGGAGCTGACCGACCCGTCCGCGGCGCTGGCGCTGTTCGGCGGCTGGTCCGGCGTCGACCTGGCGGGGGCCTCGCCGGAGCAGAAGCTCGAGTACGTGCAGACCAACGCGACCCGCTCGGCGCTGGCGTCGTTCACCGGGCCGGACCGCGACTGGACGGTGGGGGAGCTCGCGGAGTTCATCACCGTCGGCGGGCGCGGGCCGCTCCTCGTCGGGTCGGGGGCGGGTGTCGCCGACGAGCTGGAGCGCTGGGCCGACGAGGCCGACCTCGACGGCTTCAACCTGGCCTACGCCGTCACCCCGGGGACGATGGCCGACGTCGTCACCCACGTCGTGCCCGAGCTGCGCCGCCGCGGCCGGATGCCCGCCGCCGCCGACGCGGGCGGCCCCACCCTGCGCGAGCGCTACGGCACCGGCGACGGCGCCCGGCTCGCGAAGGACCACCCCGGGGCGGCGCACCGTACGCACTGACGCCACGCGATGACCACCGGGAGCGGAGCGCGGGGAGCAACCCCCGCACCCGGCCGCCCCACTCCCGGTGATCATGGTGCCGACGGTCGCGTTCCGCGGTGCAGGGCCACTCCGCAGAGGGACGTCGCGACCCCGACCAGGTGGCACTGCACCACCGACGCGTGACGCCCCGCGCCGTCGCCGTACCGCCGTGTTCATCTCGGTCCCGGCCGGGGTGGCGATCGGGGGAGTGCGGGCATGGTGGGGTGGACGGGCAGCCGGGGCGCGGCGGTGGCGGCGGCGGTCGTGATCGGGGTACTGGCACCGGCCACCCAGCAGGCGTCCGCGGCCCCCGCCCGGGAGACGTACCCCGTCGCGGCCACCGCGTCCGCGGCATCGCCCGCGGCAGGGGCCGGGTCCGCCGCATCCGATTCCGCCGCACCCGGTGCCGCCCCGGGCCCGGCCGC
>NZ_WWFY01000406.1:0-206 GCF_009864975.1 Pseudonocardia sp. SID8383 | reverse complement strand
CGCCTCGGCCGGGCGCAGGCCCGCGGCGACGAGCACGGGCAGCTCCGTGACCCCGGCGACGACCGCGCGCAGCAGGGCGAGGGTCTCGGACTCGGCGCGGTGCAGGTCGTCGAGGACCAGCAGCAGCGGCCGCTCCCGCCCCGCGACGGCGAGCAGCTCCACCACCGCCCGGGCCAGCCAGAACGTGACCTCGGCGCCGCCGGGCC
>NZ_WWFY01000405.1:0-227 GCF_009864975.1 Pseudonocardia sp. SID8383 | reverse complement strand
GACGATGCCGAGCTTCTCGTGGTGGGCCCGGACGCCGTCGCGCGTGTGGTACGGGCTCAGCTGGATCTGGTTGACGTCGGGCACCACCCCGGTGGTCTCGATGATCCGGTCCAGGTGGTGCGGCTTGAAGTTGGAGACGCCGACCGCCTTCAGCGTCCCCTCCCCCATCAGGTCGGCCAGGGTCCGGAAGGTCTCCACGTAGGCGTCCTGGGCGGGGTCGGGCCAGT
>NZ_WWFY01000404.1:0-276 GCF_009864975.1 Pseudonocardia sp. SID8383 | reverse complement strand
GCCCGGCCGCGCGGCCCGCCGCGACCCAGACCCGTGCGGTGCCCGACACCGGCTGCGGTCCCGCCGAGGCACGCACCAGCGCCCGCAGGTCGACACCGTCGGGCACGGTGACCGCGCCCTCCGCTCCGACGGCACGCACCGGGCCCTCGACGCGGGAGAGCCGGAAGCAGCGCACGTCGTCGCGGTCGCGGTCGTGGCCCACCAGATACCAGCGGCCCCGGAACGACACCACGCCCCAGGGCTCGACGGTCCGCCGCACCAGCTCCCCGGTGGGGC
>NZ_WWFY01000403.1:0-337 GCF_009864975.1 Pseudonocardia sp. SID8383 | reverse complement strand
CGACCTCGGCGACGGCCGGGTGCGCGTCGGCGACGCCGGGTACCTGCTGGTCACCGGGGACGCGGGCGTCCGCTGGGCGCTGCCGCTGCACGGCGACCGGCCCGCCCCGTACGGACCCGACGACGGCGAGGTCCTGCACGCCCCCACCCGCAGCGCCGAGCAGCTGTCGCTGCCCGCCCGGCTGGTCGCACCGCTCCCGCTCGACCCGGACCGCCGCCGGATCCGTGCCGACGACCCGGGCGTCGACGTGCTGGTCGACGCCGCGGCGGCCGCCTACGCCGACCTCGTCCGGCGCGTCGGCCCCGCCGACCGCACCGCCCTGGTGCCGGAGCCGGGC
>NZ_WWFY01000402.1:0-611 GCF_009864975.1 Pseudonocardia sp. SID8383 | reverse complement strand
CGCGGGCGCCCTTGGCCCGGGCCAGCCCGCGCCCGGTCAGGTCGAGCCGGTCCCGGTCGACCAGCCGCAGCCGCAGCGGGGCGTCGTGCCGGGCGGTCAGCCGCCGCCCGGTGTGGTGGGCCCGGACCGGGTGCACGACGATCCCGGAGTCCCCGAGGGCGGCCTCGCCGAACACCCCGTCCAGCGCGGTGAGCAGGGCCGCGTCGCTGCGGCGGTTGGTCGAGAGGGTGCGCCGGGTCGCCGCCGCGTCGGCGGCCCGCAGGTAGCTGTGCACGTCGGCGCCGCGGAAGGCGTAGATCGCCTGCTTCGGGTCGCCGATGAGCACCAACGTGGTGTCGGGGGCGGAGTGGAACGCCAGGGACAGGATCTCCCACTGCAGCGGGTCGGTGTCCTGGAACTCGTCGACGAGCACCACCGAGAACCGCGACCGCAGCCGCTCCCGGGCGGCGGGGCCGCGGACCGGGTCGCGCAGCGCCGCGGCGAGGCGGGTGAGCATGTCGTCGTAGCTGTAGATGCGCGAGCGCCGCTTGCGGGCGTCGACCTCGCGGCGCACCGCGGAGGCGAAGCCGTACCGGGTGGCGGCCGGGGTGGCCGGGTCGGCGTCGCGGGGC
>NZ_WWFY01000401.1:0-666 GCF_009864975.1 Pseudonocardia sp. SID8383 | reverse complement strand
GGTCCTCGCCGGCCGCCGCGGACCGTCCGCACCGGGCGCGGCGGAGCTCGTCGCCGACCTCGAGGCGCTCGGCGCCCGGGTCCGGGTGGTGGCCTGCGACGTCGCCGACCGCGACGCCGTGGCGGCGCTGGTCGCCGAGGCCGGGCGGGAGCGTCCGCTGCGGGGCGTCGTGCACACCGCCGGTGTGCTCGACGACGGCGTGCTCGGCTCCCTCGACGCGGCCCGGCTCGACACCGTGCTGCGGCCCAAGGCCGACGCCGCGTGGCACCTGCACGAGGCGACCCGGGACCTGGACCTCGACGCGTTCGTGTTGTTCTCCTCGGTCGCGGGTGTGCTCGGCGGCGCCGGGCAGGCCAACTACGCGGCCGGCAACGCCTACCTCGACGCGCTGGCGGCGAGCCGCCGCGCCGACGGGCTCGCGGGGCTGTCCATGGCCTGGGGGCCGTGGGAGCAGGGCAGCGGCATGACCGGAACCCTGGGCGAGGCCGAGGCACAGCGCCTGGCCCGCTCCGGGATGCCGCCGTTGCCCGCCGAGCAGGGCCTCGAGCTGTTCGACACGCTGCTCGCGGCCGGCTCCACCGGCCGGGCGCTGGTCCTGCCGGTCCGCCTCGACCTGGCCGCGCTGCGCGCGCTCGACGAGGTCCCGGCGCTGCTGCGGGGCCTGGT
>NZ_WWFY01000400.1:0-932 GCF_009864975.1 Pseudonocardia sp. SID8383 | reverse complement strand
GCCCGAGCCGCCGCTGCCCGAGCCGCCGCTGCCCGAGCCGCCGCTGCCCGAGCCGCTGCCGCCCGCGTCGCTGTCGCCGGGGCTGCTGTCGTCCGAACCGGAGCCTCCGGAGCCGCTGCCGCCGGACCCGGTGCCCCCGGAACCGCTGTTCCCGGAGTCGCTTTCCCCGGAGTCGCTGTCGTCCGATCCGCCGCTGCTCCCGGAGTCGTCCGACCCGCCGGATCGGCGCCGGTCGTCGGAGTCGCCCGACCCGTCGGAGTTGTCGGAGCTGCCGGACCCGCCGTCGCGACCGTCCTCCGACCCGCTGGACGAGTCGCCGCCGGCCCCGGTGGACCCTGACCCGGCGGTGGACTCGTCGGCCCCGGCCCCGGCCCCGGCCCCGTCGCGGCCGTCGCGCTCGCGATCCCCGCCTACCGAGCTGTCGGAGCCCGACCCGGACCCGCCGGAGCCCGTCCCGGCCCCGGCCCCGGAGGACCCGCCCGACCCGGCGCACACCTCGCCGTCGGCCCCCAGCTCCAGGTCCGGACGCGGCGCACCGGCGGCGTCCTGCCCGGAGCTCACCGACGGCGTCGCGGCCCCCCCGGGTTCCACCCCCACCAGCTCCCCGGCAGGGCCCAGCGCCAGCAGGACGACCGTGACCCCCTTGGCCAGCAGGGACGTGAGCAGCTGCTCGAGCTCGTCGGCGGTCATCGCCCACTCCAAGGTTCGGTCACGTCAGTCGTCCACGTCGGGGGTGTCGGTGGTGATGGGGGTATCGGCGGTGACCAGCCAGTGGCCTGCCGCGTCGAACTGCAGGACCACGCGGGTGCGCCAGCGCCGGACCTCGGGGGCCGCGCCGGGCCCGGCCGTCGTCGTGCGGACGGTCGCGACGAGCGCGGTGCGCCCGCGGGCCCAGTCGGTGGCGCCCTCGTCGAGGTCCTCGACCTCGGCGG
>NZ_WWFY01000399.1:0-551 GCF_009864975.1 Pseudonocardia sp. SID8383 | reverse complement strand
CGGGCGCCCCGGTGTTCCCCGACAGCGTTGCGACCCGGTCCAGGTAGGCGCCGGTGACCTCCGCCGGGTCCGGCAGCGGCCCGAGCGGCACCGACACCGCGGGCGGGGCGGCGGTGATCGCGTCCTCGATGGCGGCGTCGTCGGGGCCCACGAGCTGCGCGCCGTCGGCGAGGTAGACCTTGTAGCCGTTGTCGGCGGGCGGGTTGTGCGAGGCGGTGACGGCGATCCCGGCGACCGCGCCGAGGTGGCGCACGGCGAAGGCCACCAGCGGGGTGGGGACGGGGCCGTCGAGCAGGGTCACGGTGAACCCGGCGCCGGTCAGCACCCGGGCGCTGGCCTCGGCGAACGCCGCCGACCCGTGCCGGGCGTCCCGGCCGACGACGACCCGGCCGGTGCCCGTGGTCCGGGCCAGGTGGGCGGCCAGCCCGGCGGTCGCCCTGGTCACGACGGCGACGTTCATCCCCGACGGCCCGGCCCGCACCGGCCCGCGCAGCCCGGCGGTGCCGAAGCGCAGCGGCCCGGACAGCCGGTCGGCCAGCTCGTCGCCGGCC
>NZ_WWFY01000398.1:0-560 GCF_009864975.1 Pseudonocardia sp. SID8383 | reverse complement strand
GCTGTCGGTCGTGCGCGACGAGGCGTCCGCGCTGCTGCTGGCCGTGCGCGACGACGGCGCCCGCGTGCTGCTCGTGCGTGACGCGCAGCGGCCGCACCTGCTCGCCGCCGCGGTCGCACGGCTGCTGCGCGTCCACGGTGACCGTGTCCCGCGCGTCGAGGCCCTCACCGGCGACGCCCCGACCGAGTACCACGAGGCCGCGTGCACCGCGGCGGCGTCGTTGTGGAGCCGCGAGCCGGTCCCCACCGGCTGACGCGGGACCGCGAAGGAGGCCCCATGTCCGACCCCACGTACCGCTTGCTGCGGGAACTGGCCGGCCGGGTGGACGACGACCTGCTCGCCACCGGACGCGAGCTCGTCGCCGTCGGCGAGGAGGGGCACGCGCTGGAGCTGCTGGTCGCCGAGCTCGTCGCGGGACGGGTGGTGCTGCCGCACGCGGTGCGCTCCGAGCTGGTCGCCGAGGCCGCAGCCCGCCGGGTTCAGCCCGACGCCGACGCCTGCCTGCCGCCCGCCGCGGACGTCGCCACCGGTCCGCACCGGTTCGACGGCGACGGCCCGCC
>NZ_WWFY01000397.1:0-904 GCF_009864975.1 Pseudonocardia sp. SID8383 | reverse complement strand
TCAGCGCGGCCCCCGGGTCGAGCACGCCGTGGCCGGTGCGGCCGTCGCCCGCGGTGGGGCGGGCCGTGGCGCGCAGCCGGTCTCCGACCTGACGCGGGGTGAGCATCGGGAACCGTTCGCGCAGCAGCGCCGCGGTCCCCGCGACCAGCGGCGCCGAGTACGACGTGCCGCGGACCACCGCACCGTCCGGTCCGGACGGACGGGGCAGGTCCGTCCCCGGAGCGGCGAGGTCCACCCAGGGGCCCGGCACGGAGAAGTCGCCGGGGACGTCGTCGCCGTCGACCGCGCCGACGGCGAGGACCGTGTCGTAGGACGCGGGCAGCGGCCGCAGGTCCGGGTCGCCGGTGCAGGTGCCGTTCCCGTCGACGTTCCCGGCCGCGGCGACGACCAGGACCCCGGCCCGCTCGGCGCCGTCGACGGCCTCGCGCAGCGCGGCCCCCGCGGAGTCGACCTGCGCGGACGGCACGCACACCACCTCGGACACGTTCACGACGCTCGCGCCGAGTGCGACGGCCCGGTCGATCGCCGCGGCCAGGGTGCGGATCTCCCCGGCGGGTCGCTCGGTGCCGTCGGTGCCGCGGACGGCGAAGCGCCCCGAGGACTGGCGCAGCGACAGGATCCGCGCGCCCGGCGCCATGCCCGCGCCGAGCCCGGTGACCGGGTCGGCGGCTCCGGCGAGGAGCAGCGCGACATCGGAGCCGTGGCCGTCGCAGTCGGTGAGACCGTCGCCGCCGGTGAGGTAGTCCCCGCCGCCGCTGAGGCGTCCGGCCAGCCGGGGCAGCGGCGCCACCCCGGTGTCGACGACGGCGACGAGCTGCCCCGCACCGGTCGCGAGATGCGGGGGTGGCTGCGGGACCGCACCGCGGGCGGCGCCCGGGCCGTCGTCGCCGGGCGGGGTGCAGGC
>NZ_WWFY01000039.1:0-23720 GCF_009864975.1 Pseudonocardia sp. SID8383 | reverse complement strand
ACCGGGCAGCCGGTCCAGTGCGGCCCGCACGGCACGCCGGACCCGGCCGGCCGCGGCGAGCCCGTGACCCGTCAGGCGACGCGGCGCAGCCACGCGGCGGGGTCGTCCAGCTCGGCGCGGGTCGGCAGCGTCTCCGGCGACTCCCAGACCCGGTTGATCCCGGCCATCCCGGCCTCGCGCTCGACGGCCCGGCAGAACGCGGCGCCGACGGCGTACTGGCGCATCTTGGCCTCGACCCCGAGGAGCGCGCGCAGGATCCGGTCGATCAGCCCGCCGCCGCGGCGGCGCTCGGTGAACCGGCGCCGGATGAGCGCGACGTCGGGGACCACGTCCGGCCCGACGGCGTCCATGACGTGGTCGGCGTGCCCCTCCAGCAGGGTCGACAGGGCGAGCAGCCGGTCGAGCACGGCCCGCTGCTCGGGGCCCTGCAGAAGCTCGACCAGCGCGAGCACGTCGGCCTTGCGGCCGTCCTCGCCGCGCAGCGCGCGGATCGCGTCGGGCAGCCGGGCGAGCCGCGCGGTGTCCGGTTCCTGCAGCGACAGCAGCTCGGTCACCAGCCCGGCGAAGTGGTCGCGCAGCCACGGCACCGCGGTGAACTGGAGCCGGTGGGTGGCCTCGTGCAGGCAGACCCAGAGGCCGAACTGGTCGCCGTCGACGTCGAGCGAGCGCGAGGCGGCGTAGACGTTCGGGGCGACGACGATGAGCCGCCCCTCCCCGCCGGGCCCGCCGAACGGGTCGTACTGGCCGAGCACGCGGGCACCCATGTAGGCGAGCAGCGCGCCGAGCTGCACCCCCGAGCCCGCCGCGGTGACCGTGCGCAGCGGCCACGGCGAGTCGGGCAGCCGGGCGCCGGAGGTCAGCGCCTCCATCCCCCCGACGGCGGCACGCGCCCAGGCGGGCCGGTCCAGCACGTCGGCGGGCAGCAGCGGCAGGTCCGCCCCGAGGCCGGTGACCTCGCGGACGTGTCCCTCGGCGCGGGCGGAGTCGGTGCGCAGGCGCTCCACCAGCGCGCCCGCCACCGCGGGCGTGGTGCGGGGCCCGGCGGGCATCAGCGATGCCGCCGTCGACGCGGCCAGGGACCAGTTCACCGGCAGTCCGGCGCCGGTGCGGTCGGGCCGGGGGCGGCCGGTGACCGGGCCGGTCGTGTCGGTCTCCATGCGTCCCACGCTACCCGCGACGACGGGTGCGCGAGACCGGGTCAGCCGCGGCAGCCGCAGCGCGACAGCGTCGCCGCGATGCGGTCCAGCGCGGGCCGGGCGTCGGCGGGCGAGGTGCCGTTGGACAGCAGCGCGAACACCAGCAGCCTGCCGTCGACGTCGGTGACGACCCCGGCGAGGCTGGAGGCGCCGGACAGCGTGCCGGTCTTGGCGCGCACGACACCGCGCCCGGCGACCGACCGCGGGTCGCCGAACCGGTCGGCGAGCGTCCCGCCACCGCCGGCGACCGGGAGCCCGGTGAGGATCGGGCGCAGGAACTGCACGTCGGTCGGGCTGTCGGACTGGGCGGCGGCCGAGGACAGCACCGCGCCGAGCAGCCGGGCCGGGATCAGGTTGTCCCGGGACAGGCCGCTGCCGTCGGCGAGCTCCAGCCCGGACACGTCGTAACCGGCCTGGACCAGCGCCTCGGTGACGGCCTTCGAGGCGCCGTCGAACGAGGCCTCGCCGTCCTTGGACACCGCGACCTGACGGGCCATCGCCTCGGCGGTGACGTTGTCCGAGGCGGTGAGCATGTACTCGATCAGGCTCGCGATCGGCGGGGAGGACACGCTGCCCAGCACCGGCGCGTTCGCAGCGGCGACACCCTCGAGGACGTCGGAGGCGCCGAGCGCGCGGGCCAGCGCCTTCCCGGCGGCCGCGGCGGGGTCGGTGCTGCGCGGGCCGTCCTGCTGCAGCGGGTCGGTGCGGCCGCCGTCGAGCATCAGCGCCGACATCGGGGCGACGTAGCCGTCCGCGACATCGGTGGGCCCCCAGCCCGGGGACTCGGCCGGGCCCGTCCAGAGGCTCGCGTCGGTGTAGACCGTCGTGATCGGGCGGCCGACGGCCTTCTTCACCTGCTCGGCGAGGTCGGTGATCCGCGCGGGCTCCGGGTAGAGCCCGTCCTGCCCGTCGGGCAGCGCGGTCAGCGACGGGTCGCCGGACCCGACGAGGACGACCGAGTCCGGGGACGGACCGGGCACGACCCGGGTCGCGAGCCGGTCGGTCGGGTTCAGCGACAGCAGCGCGGCCGCGGCGGTGAGCAGCTTCGTCGTGGAGCCGGGGACCATGCCGCGGTCGCCGTCACGCTCCCAGATCGGCTTCACCCCGCGCGGGGCCGCGGAGTCCATGACCACCCCGGTGACCTCGCCGAGCTCGGGCGCGTCGAGCTGGGAGGACAGGGCCTGGGTGATCCCGGCGGCGCTCGGCACCGGCGCCGTCGGCGTGAGGGGGCGCAGCGCGGGCATCGGGACCGGCGGGTACTGGGTGGCGGTGGTGCCGAGCCCGAACGAGCTGCGGGCGTCCGGCCCGGCCAGGGCGACGGCGCCGAACAGCGAGGCCAGTGCCATCACCGCGACCGCGACCACGGCGAACCGCCGGTAGCTGCGCTCCGGCCGGCGATGCCTGCGTCCCACGGACCCTCCTGTACCTGCTCGTCCGGCGACCGACCTGCCCGCACGGTGGTGCGACGCGGGCCACATCGGCCCGCTCCGCCCTCACCGGCGTGCACCCGTGCCCACCCGGTCCCTCACACTAGGGGGCAGCACCGACACCGCCGGAGCGGGCGGGCCAGCGGCCCCGCCCCGGATCCGGTGGAGCCGTGACACAAGACCGCTGACCCTCTTCAAGGAGCAACGAACCGTGGACTTCGACGTCACCATCGAAATCCCCAAGGGCGGCCGGAACAAGTACGAGGTCGATCACGAGACCGGACGTATCCGGCTCGACCGCACCCTGTTCACCGCCACCCAGTACCCCGCCGACTACGGGTTCATCGACGACACCCTGGGCGAGGACGGGGACCCGCTGGACGCCCTGGTCCTGGTGCAGGAGCCGACCTTCCCCGGGTGCGTCATCCGCTCCCGCGCGATCGGCATGTTCCGGATGAAGGACGAGAAGGGCGGCGACGACAAGGTCCTCTGCGTCCCCTCGGACGACCCCCGCCAGGAGCACCTGCGCGACATCCACCACCTGGCCGAGTTCGACCGGGCGGAGATCCAGCACTTCTTCGAGATCTACAAGACCCTCGAGCCGGGCAAGAGCGTCGAGGGCGCGTCCTGGGTCGGCCGGGCCGACGCCGAGCGCGAGATCAAGGCGTCCTACGAGCGCGCGAAGAACGCCGGGCACTGACCGATCTAGCCGGGGCGGCCGTGCACGGCCGCCCCGGCTACGGGTCACACCTTCTCGAACACCGCGGCGAGGCCCTGGCCGCCGCCGATGCACATCGTCTCCAGCCCGTAACGGGCGTCGCGACGCGCCATCTCGCGGGTGAGGGTGGCTAGGATGCGGCCGCCGGTGGCACCGACCGGGTGCCCCATCGAGATCCCCGAGCCGTGCACGTTGGTGCGCTCGAAGTCGGCGTCGGTGAACTTCCACTCCCGCGTGCAGGCCAGTACCTGCGCCGCGAACGCCTCGTTCAGCTCGATCAGGTCGACGTCGGCCAGGGTCAGCCCGGCCACGTCCAGGGCCTTGGCCGTCGCCGGGACCGGGCCGATGCCCATCGTCTTGGGCGGGACCCCGCCCAGGCCCCAGGACACGACCTTCGCCAGCGGGCGCAGTCCCAGCTCGGCGGCCTTCTCCGGGCTGGTCACCACGCAGATCGCGGCGCCGTCGTTCTGGCCCGACGCGTTGCCCGCGGTCACGGTGGCGTCCGGGTCGTCCTTGCCCAGGATCGGGCGCAGCGTCGCCAGCTTCTCGACCGTCGAGTCGGGGCGGACGTGCTCGTCGCGCTCGACGACGGTGTCGCCCTTCCGGCCGGGCACGGTCACCGGGACGATCTCCTCGGCGAACACCCCGGACTCCTGCGCGGCCGCGGCCCGGTGGTGCGAGCGGACGGCGTACTCGTCCTGCTCGGCGCGACCGATCGCGTAGTCGCGGCGCAGGTTCTCCGCGGTCTCCAGCATCCCGCCCGGCACCGGGAAGTTCTTCCCGCCGGCGGTGACGCGGCCGCGCGCCAGCGAATCGTTCAGCATCACCCCGCCGCCCTTGACCCCCCAGCGCATCCCGGTGGAGTAGAACGACGCGCCCGACATCGACTCGGCGCCACCGGCCAGCACGACCTCCGCCGCGCCCGTCCGGACCTGGCCGGCCGCGTAGAGCACGGCCTGCAGGCCCGAGCCGCAGCGGCGGTCGATCTGGATGCCGCCCGCGGTCACCGGCAGGCCGGCGTCGAGCGCGGCGACCCGTCCGATCGCCGGGGCGTCCATCGTCGGGTAGCAGTGGCCCAGCACGACGTCCTCGACGACGTCGGGGTCCAGCCCGGTCCGCTCCATCAGGGCGCGGATCACGGTCGCGGCGAGGGTGTGGGCCGGGACGTCGCGCAGCGACCCCCCGAACCCGCCGACCGGGGTCCGCAGCGGCTCGCAGATCACCGCATCACGCATGGGTTCTCTCCTCCTAGACGAACTGCCGGGTCAGCCATTCGGCGACCAGGGCGGGCTTCTCGGATCCCTCGACCTCGACGGTCACGCCGATGGTGAGCTGGACGCCACCGGAGACGTCGCTGACGTCGGTCAGCTCGACCCGGGCGCGGATCCGGCTGCCCACCGGCAGCGGGCTGGTGAACCGGACCTTGTTGAGGCCGTAGTTCACGCCCATCTTGACCCCGTCCACCTTGTAGACGGACTGGACCAGCTTGGGCAGCAGCGACAGCGACAGGAAGCCGTGGGCGATCGTGGCGCCGAACGGTCCGGACGCGGCCCGCTCGGCGTCGACGTGGATCCACTGGTGGTCGTCGGTGGCGTCGGCGAAACCGTCGATCCGCTCCTGCGTGACGGTCAGCCAGGGCGAGGTCCCGATCTCGGTCCCCTTGGCCGCCCGCAGCTCGTCCACTCCGTCGAAGACGCGCATCTGTCACTCCGTTCGTGGTGCGTGATGGGTGATCCGTTTCCAGCTTTCCCTACCGCACCGCGGGCCGCCGGGGGGTGCGACGTCGTCGAACACACACGCCCCGCACCACACGACCGGTGCGGCTTGGTTAAGGTCACCTCGTCAGGAGCCGCCTTGAGCAGATGGGCACAGCTTCGACGTGGAAGGCCTACGCCCCATGACCCCGACCGCCCCCGACCGCCGATGACCGCCACCACCACCTCGCGTCCCGACCCGGACGGCCTCGTCCACCGGGCCGTGCCGTACCGGGATCCCGAACACCAGGCCGCCGCCCTCACCGCACCGGTGGCCGGGGCACTGGAGGCGGGCCGTCGTGCGCTCGTGGTGGTCGACCCGCGGTGTGCCGCGGTGCTGCGCCGCTCCCTCGGCCACGACGCCGGGGTGGAGTTCCGCACGCCGGACAGGATGCACTCGGCCCCGCCGTTCACGGTCGCGGGACGCTGGAGCCGCGCGGTGCGCGGGGCGCTGGCCGACGGCGCGTCCGGGGTGTGCACGGTCGGCCAGCCGGTCGAGCTGCCCGGCGCGGACGACGCCTACTGGACCCGCCTCGATCTCGCCCTCTCGCACGCCCTGCGTGAACTCCCCGTCGAGCTGCTGTGCTGCTTCCCCGACGTCGAGCCCGACCGCGCGCACGCCGGGGCCCTGCACGACGAGTTCCTCGTCGACGGCGCCCCGGTCCCGAGCGGCTGCCGGCGCGACGACCACGATCTGCTGGCCGAGAACCCGCAGTGCCCGCCGGATGAGCTGGGGCCGGCGATCGTGACGCTGCCGGTGACCCTGGACGACCTCGGGTCGATGCGGCGCGTCGTCGAGCGGCAGGCCGAGCTGTCCGGGCTGGGGCCCAGCCGGATCTCCGACCTCGTGCTGGCGGTCAACGAGCTGATCAGCAACGGCGTCGAGCACGGGTCGGGTCACCCGGTCCTGCGGATGTGGCGGACCGAGGCGGGGCTGGTCTCCGAGATGAGCGACGCCGCGACGTGCCGGCTCGCGTTCCCCGGGCTCGCCGCGCCACCGGTCGCCGGGAACCGTGGCCGGGGTATGTGGCTGGCCTCGGAGCTGTCGGACGTGCTGCAGGTGTGGACCGCGGAGGACGATCCCGGTCAGGTGACGGGCACGGTCGTGCGCGTCACGATGTCGCCCCCGTGAATCCCGGTACGGTCCCGGGGTGACCCGGCACGACCGCGCCGACCCGGTGACCCGCTTCCTACGGATGGTGACCGGGCCCGAACCGCCGCTCGACGAGGCCGCACTGGCGATCGCCGCCGGCGCCGCCCCGGATCCGGAGGTCGCGGCGGTGTCCACCGCACGGGCCCGCGCGACGCTCGACGAGCTCGCCGAGGGTGTCACCGGGTTCGAGTCGCTGCTGCACCGGCTGTTCACCGAGGCCGGGTTCCGCGGCAACTCCACCGACTACGCCGACCCGCGCAACTCCTTCCTGCCCGACGTCCTCGAACGCCGCACCGGCATCCCGATCACCCTGTCGGTCGTCGCGATCGAGGTGGGCCGCCGGGCCGGGGTGCCGCTGGAGGGCGTCGGCATGCCCGGGCACTTCCTGGTGCGGGTGCCCGGCACCCAGCGCCTCGTCGACGCCTTCGGCGGCGGCAGGCGGCTCGACCCGGCGGGCTGCGAGGAGCTCTTCCGCGCGACGACGGGCGCCGGCCCGGAGGTGCCCTTCGACTCGGGCATGCTGCCGCGCACCTCGACCCGCCAGATCCTCGCCCGGATGCTGGAGAACCTGCGGGCGACCTACGGCCGCTCCCGCGACCACGACGGCTTGGAGTGGGTGCTCCGGATGCGGCTGGGCCTGCGCCACCAGGGCCCGGAGCTCATCCGCGAGCTCGGCGAGGTGCTCGCCGCGCAGGCCCGCTGGGACGAGGCGGCCCGGCTGATGGAGTCCTGGGTGGACGGTCCGGGGCGCGGGTCGCGCTCGGGCGCCGAGGTGCTGGACGAGGTGCGCACCGAGGCGATGAAGCACCGGGCCCACCTCAACTAGGACGTCGGTCAGGTGTGCGGGGCCCGGGTCGGCGCGCCGGAGTCCTCGCCGAAGCGCCACGGCTGGCCGGTCGACTCCAGCACGGCCATCCACAGGTCACCGTGCGGGTCCACCTGGTTGCGACGGCTGACGGCCAGGCTCATCGGGATGTGCACGAACCGACGCCGCACCCGTCCGACCACCATCGCGGTGCGCCCGGACATGGCGGCGTGCACCGCCGCCTGGGACAGCCGGACGGTGTAGACGCTGTCATAGGGGTTCGCGGGGACGCTACGGATGATGTAGCTCGGGTCGACGTAGCGGACGGTGGTCTCCATCCCGGCGTCGGCGAAGGAGTCGGCGATGCGATCCTTGAGCCAGGGGCCGACGTCGGAGAGCTTCGCGTTGCCGGAGGCGTCGGTGCGCCCGACCGGCGGCAGCATCTCCTGCCCCGCCCCCTCCGCGACGACGACGACCGCGTGCCCGCGCTGGGACACCCGTCGTCGCAGGTGGTTCAACAGACCGGTCTCGCCGTCCAGCTCGAAGGGCACCTCGGGGATCAGGACGGCGTCGGCGTCGGAACGCACGAGCGAGGCGTAGCAGGCGATGAAGCCGGAGTGCCGGCCCATCAGCTTGACCAGGCCGACGCCGCCGGGGGTGGACTTGGCCTCCACCGTGACCGACCGGATGGCCTCGCTGGCCTGGGAGAACGCCGTCTGGAAGCCGAAGGACTGGTCGATGAACGGGATGTCGTTGTCGATCGTCTTCGGGATCCCGACGACGGCGATCCGCAGCCCCCGCTCCCCCACCACCCTGGCGATCTCCATCGCGCCACGCATGGTGCCGTCGCCGCCGATCACGAACAGCACGTTGAGGTGCATCTGCTCGAGGCAGTCGACGATCTCCTCGGGGTCCTGCGGGCCGCGTGAGGTGCCGAGGAAGGTGCCGCCGTCGACCGGGATGTCGCGCACCGACTCCGGGCTCAGCTCGACGACGTCGTGACCGTAGGAGGAGACGAAGCCGCGGTAGCCGTTGCGGAACCCGACGACCCGGCGCACGCCGTAGTGGTAGGTCAGGGTGCGGACCAGGCCGGAGATGACGTCGTTGAGCCCCGGGCACAGACCGCCGCAGGTGACGATCCCGGCGCGGGTCTTCGACGGGTCGAAGTAGATCTGCCGGCGCGGCCCGCACGGTTCCAGGCCCGGCAGCTCCTCCGGTTCGACGCCGCGGGCGCGGATCCCGGCGGCGGTGTCGTCGAGCAGGACCCGGTCACCGGCGTCCACGTAGTGCTCGGTGGTGCGGCGGGCGTCGAGCAGCGGCGCCAGCGGCGAGGTGATGCGGGCCGGGCCGAGCGTGTCGATGGCCAGGTCCCCGGGCGTGATGCTGCTGTACTCCGAGGTGGTCACGCGCACACTCCGTCTGGATCGATTCGCCCGGGGGCCGGGCGATCATCGTGACGCACACCGGGCGAATCGTCGATCCGACCCCCGGGAACGGCGCCGCGGGACCACCCGCGGGTGCGCCGGGTCCCGCCGATCGGACCATCGTCGTCGCCGATGCGTCACCGGCCGGCCCGCGGACCGCCCCGCGTCCTTGCGGTGTGCATCGCCGGACGTCACCGGTTTCGCCCACCCTGTCGCACACGCACTGTGAACGAAACGAGCACCCGGGGTGAACGCAGCACGTCGCGTAGGGCAAAATTCGTCCATGCGGAGCATCGACCCCCGTCACGCCTGGTCCACCGGATTCGCCCGCACCATCGCCGAGGAGCTGCGCCACGGCGTCGCGACCGGCGCGGTCACCTGGAGCGAGGCCGACGAGCTGCTCAACCGCCTGCGCACGGTCATCGACCAGGCGCTGGACGTGCATCCGCAGCCGCTGTGACCGCGTCCGTGTCCTCGACGGGGACGCCGCGGTAGGCCCGTCCCACCCACACCAGGGGTCGGCCGCGACGGCGCAGCCCGAGCAGCTCGACGACCTCGGCCGCGACCAGCAGCGACGCGCCGACCTCGGAGACCGACAGGACCCGGCAGCGCAGCGCGGTGCCCACGTCGACCAGCCACGGCTCCCCGGTCGGCAGGGCCATCCACCGGACACCCGCTCCGAACCGCTCCGCGCCCGGGACCGCGAACGCCGCCGCGAGACCGGTGTCGGTGTCGTCGAGCAGGTGCACGACGACCGTCCCGCCCCCGGCGAGCGCACCGGCCAGCCGCGAGTCACGGGCGGTCGAGAACGACACTGCGGGCGGGTCCACCCCGACCGAGGCGACCGACGACGCCGTCATCCCGACCGGCCCGTCGGGCCCGGTCGTGGTGAGCACGGCGACCCCGGCGGGGTGCCCACGGAACGCCGCCCGCAGGCCCCCGGCCGGATCGGCGACCGTCACGCCCGCGCCCGGGCGAACCGCTCGGCGGCGTCGGCCCAGTTGACGACGTTCCACCAGGCCTTGACGTAGTCGGGCTTGACGTTCTTGTACTGCAGGTAGAAGGCGTGCTCCCACATGTCGAGCAGGACGATGGGGGTCTGGCCTGCGGGGAGCTGGGACTGCTGGTCGTAGAGCTGGTGGATGAGCAGGCGGTCGCCGAGCCGGTCGTGACCGAGGATGGCCCAGCCGGAGCCCTGGATGGTGGTGGCGGCGGCGATGAAGTGGGCCTGGAACTTGTCGAAGGAGCCGAAGTCGGCGTCGATGGCGGTGGCGAGGTCGCCGGTGGGCTTGTCGCCACCGTCGGGGGAGAGGTTGTTCCAGAAGGCGGAGTGGTTGACGTGGCCGCCGAGGTTGAACGCGAGGGTCTTCTCGAGTCCGACGACGGCGCCGAAGTCGTTCTTGTCGCGGGCCTCGGCGAGCTTGTCGAGGGTGGTGTTGAGGCCCTGGACGTAGGTGTTGTGGTGCTTGGAGTGGTGCAGCTCCATGATCTCGGGCGCGATGTGCGGGGCGAGCGCGGAGTAGTCGTAGGGCAGGTCCGGGAGCGTGTAGTCGGCCATGCGGCCCAGCCAACGACCTCGACCCCGGTTGAGGTCAAGGGTGAGCTGCGTCGTCAGTCCAGCCGCTCGTCCGTGCCGGGATGGAACAGGTGGACCGCAGCGGGATCGACGGCGACCCGGACGACAGCCCCGATGGTCGGCGACGGCGTCGACGCGGGCAGCCGGACGGTCAGCCGGTGGTCGCCGCCGTCGGCCGCGGTGTACCGGCCGTGCAGGTAGCTGTCCGATCCGAGCTCCTCGACCAGGGCGACGACGATCGGCAGGCCGTTCCCGGCGAGCCGCAGCCCCTCGGGCCGCACCCCGACCCGGACCGCGCGATCGGCGTCGAGTCCGTCGAGTTCCCGTCCGAGCGCGTCGCCGATCCGGTGCGTGTCGATGACGATCCCGTCGTCGTCGATCCGGCCGGGCAGCAGGTTCATCGCCGGTGACCCGATGAACCCGGCGACGAACGCGTTGACCGGCCGGTCGTAGAGCTCGCGGGGCGGGGCGCACTGTTGCAGGCGCCCGTCGCGCAGCACGGCGACCCGGTCGCCCATCGTCATCGCCTCGGTCTGGTCGTGCGTGACGTAGACGGTGGTCGTGCCCAGCCGCTGCTGGAGCGCGGCGATGTTGGCCCGGGTCTCGACCCGCAGCTTGGCATCGAGGTTGGACAGCGGCTCGTCCATCAGGAAGACCGATGGCTCCCGCACGATGGCCCGGCCCATGGCGACCCGTTGGCGCTGCCCACCGGACAGGGCCCGTGGTCTGCGGTCGAGGTAGCGGGTGAGATCGAGCAGCTCGGCGGCCGTCTCCACCCGGGCGCGGCGCTGCGCCGGCTGCACCTTCTGCAGGCGCAGCGCGAACCCCATGTTCTCGGCGACGGTCATGTGCGGGTAGAGCGCGTACGACTGGAAGACCATCGCGATGTCCCGGTCCTTCGGCGCCGCGTCGGTGACGTCCCGGCCGCCGATGTGGATCGCGCCCTCGTCGGTGTCCTCCAACCCGGCGAGCATCCGCAACGCGGTGGACTTGCCGGAGCCGGACGGGCCGACCAGGACCAGGAACTCGCCGTCGGCGATGCTCAGGTCCAGGGTGTCGACCGCGCGCACCGGCGGGGTCCCCGGGTAGATCCGGGATGCCTTGTCGAAGCTGACGGCTGCCATGGGGTCTCCTCGTCGGGTTCGTGCGAGATCGGGGCGGCGGTGCTCAGCGCACGACGGCGCCGTCGGGCAGGTCCAGCAGGGACAGCTCGTCACGGCGGGGCAGTCCCTCCCAGTCGCCGCGGGCGGTGACCGCGAAGGCCCCGACGGTGACCGCCCGGTCGAGCCGCTCGGTCCGGTCGGCGCCGTCCAGCAGGGCCGAGAGCCAGCCGGCGCAGAAGGCGTCACCGGCCCCGACCGGGTCCACCGCCCGGACCCGCAGCGCGGGCCGGTGCCGGGGCCCGTCGGCGTCGTGGCTGGTCGCGCCGTGCACGCCGTTCTTGACCACGACCTCGCCCGGGGTCCCGGCCAGCAGCTCGGCCGGGTCCGCGGCGCCGATCAGGGCGAACTCCTCGGGGGATCCGATCACGACGTCGGCCTGCCCGGCGAGTGCGGCCAGTGCCGGGCCCGCCACGTCGTCGGGCCACAGGGCCGGGCGATGGTTGAGATCGACCGACACCACCGCCCCGAGCAGCCGGGCCCGGCGGGCGAGCTCGGCGCAGGCCGTGCGACAGGACTCGGACAGGGCCGCGGTGACCCCGGAGAGGTGCACGGCCCGTGGCCGGAGCGCGAGCGCCGGAGCGAGGTCGGTGGTGCCCCACCGGGATCCGGCGGAGCCGCGCCGGTGGTACTCGACCCGGGTCAGGTCGGGCGTGCGGCGCTCGAAGAGCACCAGCCCGGTCGTGGCGTCCGGATCGGTGACGACGGCGTCGACGGCCACCTGCTCGGCGGCCAGCGTCCGCCGGACCAGGGCCCCGGACTCGTCGGCGCCGACCCGGCCACCGAGCGCCGTGGAGTGTCCGAGCCGGGCGGCGCCGATCGCGACGCCCGCCTCGGCGCCGACCACCGACACCGTCGCGCTCCCGCCGAGGCGCAGCGGGCCGTCGCAGCGGACCGCGGTCATCACCTCACCGGCGACCAGGAGATCGATCACGGCTGCACCGCCCGCAGGAAGTCACGGGCGCGGCGGCGCAGGGCCGCCAGGTCACCGCCGTCCGGGGCGTCACCGCACAGCGGACCGGCGACCCCGACCGCGCAGGCGCCGTGGGCGAGGTACTCGACGGCCTGGTCCTTGCCGATCCCGCCGACCGGCACGGTGTCCAGGGCGGGGAACGGCCCGGCCAGCGCGTCCAGGTAGCCGGGGCCGACGGTCGATGCCGGGAAGATCTTCACCGCGGTGACACCGTGCCCGACCGCGGTCGCCACCTCGGTCGGGGTGAGCGCGCCGCAGAGCACCGGCAGCCCGGCCGCGACGGCGTGCGGAACGGAACCGGCCAGCGCGGGCGTGACCACGAACCGGGCACCGGCCGCGACCGCGTCGTCCACCTGACCGGGGGTGAGCACGGTGCCGGCGCCGAGCGCGACCCGGCCCGCCGTGCGCGCCGCCACCTCCTCGATCACCGCGAGCGGCTCGTGGCCGCTCAGCGAGATCTCCAGTGCCTGCACACCCTCCTCGGCCAGCGCGAGCGCGGTGGCCACGCTCGCCTCGCGGTCCGCGCCGCGGACGATCGCCAGCAGCCCGGTCCGGCGCAGGGTCGTCATCAGGTCCTGTGCGGCGCTCATCCCTTCACCGCCCCGGCCGTCATCCCGCGGGACAGGAACGGTTCGAGCACGATGAACAGCAGCACCATCGGAACCGTCGACATGAGACCGATCGCCATCAGGCCGGACCAGTCGATGCTGAACTCACCGATGAAGGTCGCGATACCGACGGTCACCGTCCAGCCCTGCGGATCGCCCATCAGCGTGCGGGCGAACAGGAAGTCGCCCCAGGTCAGGATGGACGCGTAGACGAAGGTCGCGGCGATGCCCGGCTTGAGCAGCGGGACCACCACGTACCAGAGCGCGCGCAGCCGGCCGCAGCCGTCGATCATCGCGGACTGCTCGAGCTCGGCGGGTACCGAGTCGACGAACCCCTTCATCAACCAGGTGGTGAACGGAACGGTGGCCGCGATGTTGACCAGTGTCACCGACCAGAGGTTGTTCACCATCCCGAGCCCGGCGAACAGCACGAACAACGGGATGATCAACAGGGTGCCCGGAAGCATGCGGCTGAACAGGAGGGTGAATCCCATCGCCTGCTGGCCCGCGGTCCGGAACCGGGACAGGCTGTACCCGCCGAGGGTGCTCACCGCGGTCGAGATGGTCGCGGCGCCGATCGTCGTCACCGTCGAGTTCCACAGCCAGCGGCCGACCGGCTGGTCGTCGATCACCCCGGTCCACGCCTCGGTCGTCGCCGAGTCCGCGGGTGGCACCAGCGGTGGATCGGCGACGAGCAGGTCGCTGCTGGGGACCAGCGACGTCATGATCATCCAGTACACCGGGAACATCAGCACACCGGTCACGACGACGGCCAGCGCGAGCAGGCTCCACCGACGGCCGTCGGCCGGCGCCGTGGCACTCATGAGAACTCCCGTCGGATCGAGCGGCCACCGGCCAGCAGGAAGAACCCGCAGATCGCCATCGTGACGATGCCCAGTGCGGTCGCGGTACCCATCTCGAAGTACTGGAACGCCTCGGTGTAGATCCGCACGGCCAGGGTCTGCGTGGCCTCGTTCGGACCGCCCCCGGTGAGCGGGAAGATGAAGTCGAACTCGCGGAACACACCGATAGCGGTGATCACGACGGCGAGGGTGGACGCCCCGGCGATCGCCGGCCAGGTGATGTGCCGGAACTGCCGCACCGGCGAGGCACCGTCCACCCGGGCCGCCTCGTACAGCTCGGCCGGGATCGACTGCAGCTGCGCGAGCAGGATCAGGGTGAAGAACGGGTAGTACTTCCACACCGTCGGGACGATCACCGCGGCGAGCGCGGTCCGGCCGTCGGCGAGCCAGGCGACGTTCTGGTCGATCAGCCCGACCGTGCGCAGCAGGTAGTTCACCACGCCGTAGGACGAGTCCAGCATCCAGCTGAACGCGGCGGCGACGACCACCCCGGGAACCGCCCACGGCAGCAGCACGAGCGGCCGGATGATCCGCCGGCCGGGGAAGGCCCGGTTGAGCAGCAGCGCGAGGCCGAGCCCGATCGCGAAGGCCGGCACCACCACCCCGAGCGTGTAGACGACCGACCGGACGACGTCGGCGAACAGCCCGGACGAGCCCAGCACCTCGGCGTAATTGCCGAGCGTGTAGGGATTGCCGCTCAGGTCCAGCAGGTCGGAGATCTGACCGCCGCGCAGGCTCAGGTCGAGGGCGACGTAGAGCGGGTAGGCCATCAGTACCGCGACGACCAGCAGGGTGGGAGCGAGCGTGCCGTAGGCGAACAGCCCTCGGCGCCGCCGGGCGCGCCGCTGGAGCGGACGCGGCCGGCGATCGGGACCGGCAGGCGGACCCGGTGGGTCCGCGGTGGTGCTTCCGGTGGCCGATGAGGTCATGGGCGGACCGCCTCCTCGAGCTGATCCTGCAGCGTGCCGGCGATCGCTGTGGTCGGTTCCCGGCCGGTGATGAGCGAGACGGCGGCGGCCGCCACGATGTCGCTGATCCGGCCGAACCGTTCCCGCTGCGCCTCGCTGTCGGGAAAGATCGAGATCGCCTCGTCGGCGAGCTCCTGGACGAGTGCGAGCTCGCTGCCCGCGGGCGGCTCGTCGCCGAGGTTGCGGCGCGGTACCGGGTTCCCGGTCAGCTCCCGGTAGCGGCGCTGCCACTCCGGCGAGCAGGCGAGCCGGATGAGCTCCCAGGCCGCGTCGGCCCGCCGGGGGTCGGTGCCCTCGGGGATGTGGATGCTGTTCGAGGTGCCCCCCGGCGTACGAACGAAGGGGGCCCGGGCGACGGTGAGGGACGGCCGCACCCGTTCCTCGGCGTCCTCCAGCTCGGAGGCGAAGAACGGGCCCTCCAGCAGCATCGCGATCTTGCCGGTGCGGAAGAGCTCGTTGCGCTGCTGGCTCTGGATCCCGCGTGGCGCCTGCGCGACCGCCCGGCGGTAGGCGTCCAGACCGCGGATCGTCTCGGGGGTGGTCGCGGTGACCCGGTCGCCGTCGAACAGGCTGCCGCCCGTGCCGACGACGAAGGCCGCCAGCTCGGTGTAGTTGTCCGGGTTCTGGGTGGTGGTCGCGCCGAAGCCGTAGATGCCGTCGCCGGTCACCGCCTCGGCCGCCGCGAGCAGCTCCTCGGTGGTGCGCGGCACGGTGTGCCCGGCAGCGCGGAGCAGGGACTCGTTGCAGTAGAGGCTGTAGCCGTAACCGAGCAGCAGCACCCCGTAGTGGTCACCACCGGTGGCCATCTCCTCCTGCAGCGGAGTCCACGACGACACGATGTCGGTGTCGTCGAGCCGGGTCTGCAGTGACTCCAGCCAGCCGCGCCCGGCGAACTCGGCGGCATTGCGGGCGGGCAGGTGCAGGATGTCCGGGCGCTGGTTGGCCGCGAACCGGATCGTCAGCTGGTCGGCGTAGCTGTCGAACGGCATCGGGTAGAGGTTGATCCGGATCCCCGGGTTCCGCTGCTCGTAGGCTGCGACGAGCTCCCGCCACCACGGCGCGAAGCTGCCCTCCTCCGCCTGCCAGGACGGGAACTCCAGGACCAGGTCGCCGGTGCCGGCCTGCGGTCGGCCGCATCCCACCAGAGACGCCGTCGCCGCCGCCGCGGCGAGCCCGAGGAAACCCCGGCGGGAGGTGAGCGCCGCGGCGCTCACGACCGTCCCGCCGGCGGCACGGTCCCGACCTCGGCCGGGCTCGTGTAGCCCAGCGTCACGCTGATCGCGTCCGCCGTCTCGATCGCCTGGACCGAGAGCTCGCGCTCCCGCCGGGCCAGGTCGATCACCGACAGCGAGCCGGAGATCGAGACGGCCGCCACGACCAGGCCGTCCGCGTCGTGCACCGGGGCAGCGACGCAGGCCCGACCGAAGGCGAGCTCCTCGATCTCGGTCGCGTAGCCGCGTTCCCGGGTGCGGTCCAGGTCGTCGTCCAGCGCGTCGTGCCCGGTGATCGTGTGGCGGGTGAAGGACTGCAGCTCACCGAGCAGGTCGCGGCGCTGCTCCGGTGTGGAGCCGAGCAGCAGGCACTTGCCCATCCCGGTGGCGTGCAGCGGATTGTGCCGACCGGCCAGGGTGGCCGCCCGCGGGGCGTCCGGGCCCTCGAAGTTGGCGAGGTAGAACACCGACCAGTCGCGCAGCACCGACAGGTTCGCCCCGAGCCCGGTGCGCCCGGCCAGGTCCTGCACAGGCTGGCGACCGGCCCGGAACACCGGGTGCTGGTTCAGCGCCGCCGCGGACAGCTCGATCAGTGCGGCACCCAGCCGGTACGTGCCCGCCGCATCCCGCTCGACGTAGGCCAGTGCCTCCAGGGTCGCGAGCATCCGGGAGGTCGTCGACTGGCCGAGGCCAGCCCGGTTGGCGACATCGGCGACCCTCAGTGCCCGGGTGTCGGAGAACGCGGCGAGCACCGCCGCGGCCCTCTCGACGCTCTGGTTGGTCGCCTGCTGCTCACCGGCCATCGCCACCTCCGTATCGACGTCGTTATCGACTCATCCGCTCTCGATGACGTACGATATCCGCTGTGTGCATGATGTCAACCAGTCCGTGGATGAGTAGATGCGAATAGCCGCAGTGGACACCTTCGTCCTGAAGATCGACAACGACGAGCCCTATCTCGGCGTCCTCCCCGACGGGACCGGGCCCGCCGACGGCTACGCCGTCCGGCCGCCCTGGCGCAGCCTGTACTCACCCCGCTTCGAGACTGTGCTGGTCCGGCTGACCGCCGAGGACGGCACGGCCGGCTGGGGTGAGGCGCTCGCACCGGTCGGTCCCGAGATCGTCGCCGCCGTCGTCCGCACGACCCTGGCCGGACAGCTCGTCGGCGCGGACGCCCGCAGCCCGCGCCCGGTCGTCCGGGCCGCCGCCGAGCTGATGCGCGAGCGCGGCCACCTGGTCGGACACCAGGCCGACGCGCTCGCCGCCGTCGACATCGCCCTGTGGGACCTGGCCGGCCGGCTCCTGGAGGTACCGGTCGCCACGCTGCTCGGCGGCGCCTACCGGCAACGGATCCCGACCTACGTCTCCGGTCTGCCCCGGGCCGGCGACGCCGAGAGGGCCGAGCTGTCCCGCGACTGGGTGTCCCGTGGCGCGAGCGCCGTCAAGCTCCATCTGGGGCACGGCGTCGAACGGGACCTGGCCACCGTGGACGCGGTCCGTGCAGCAGCACCGACGCTGCGGGTGGCCGTGGACGGGCACTGGGCCTACCGGCGCCACGACGCCCGGCGGCTCGCCCGCGGGCTCGCAGCACGGGACGCCTGGTTCCTGGAGGCCCCGCTCGCCCCGGAGGACGATCGCGGCCACCACGCCCTGCGCGACGGGCCGATCCCGATCGCGGTCGGCGAGACCCTGCGCAACCGGTTCGAGTTCGCGCACTGGCTCTCGATGGACGCGCTCGCGATCGCCCAGCCCGACATCGGCCGCACCGGTATCACCGAGGCGATCGGCATCGCCGAGCTCTGTGCCGCCCGGCACGTCCCGGTCGCGCCGCACCACTCGGTCGCGCTCGGGATCGCGCTGGCCGCGGGACTGCACGTCGCCGCCGCCGTCGAGGACCTCCTCGCGTTCGAGTACCAGCCCACCTCCACCGAGGTCGGCCAGCGGATCCTGCGCACGCCGCTGCAGGTGGGCGCCGACCACATGCAGCTGCCGGACGGGCCGGGTCTCGGGATCGAGATCGACACCGAGGCCGTGGCCGCCCACACCACATCGGAGACGACACGATGACCGCCACCCGCGGACTGATGCCCATCCTGGCCACGCCCTTCCGGGCCGACGGCGCCCTCGACCCGGACTCGCTGCGCAGGCTCGTGAGCTTCCAGCTCGAGTCCGGTGCCGACGGGGTCGCGGTGTCCGGGATGGCGAGCGAGGCCTTCGCGCTCACCGCCGACGAGCGCAGCACCGTCACCCGCACCGTCGTGCAGACCGTCAACGCCGCCGCCGCCGACGTACCGGTGGTGTGCGGGGTGAACGCCACCTCGACGGTGACCGCCGTCGAACAGGCGCTGGCCGCCGAGCAGGACGGCGCGACCGCGCTGATGGTGCTGCCGCCCTACATGGTCAAGCCCTCGCCCCAGCAGGTCGTGGAGTTCTACGGTGAGGTCGCCGCTGCCACCGCCTGCGAGGTGATGGTCCAGGACGCCCCGGGTGTCACCGGTGTGGCGATGTCCCCGGAGATGATCGCCCGGCTCGCCGATCTGCCCGGGATCACCTCGGTGAAGGTCGAGGCCCCGCCCACCGCACCCAAGGTGGCCGCGGTCCGGGACGCCGTCGACGACCCCGGGTTCGCCGTGCTCGGTGGCCAGAACGCCCAGTTCTGTCTCGACGAGTACGCGGGCGGCGCGGTCGGGACCATGCCGGCCTGCGAGTTCACCGATCTCCTCCGGCCGGTCCTCGACGACTGGGCGGCCGGGGAGACCGCCCGTGCGCGGGACGGGTTCGCCCGGCTGCTCCCGCTGATCGTCTTCGGGCTGCAACCGGGCCCGGCCTGGGCGGTCCACAAGGAGGTGCTGGTCGCCAGGGGCATCATCGACGACGCCACGGTCCGCGCACCGGCCCGGCAGCTGGACCCGCGGGCGCGGACCGGTCTGCGCGAGATCCTCGCCGGACTGGGTGTCGCGCAGGCCGGGTAGCCCCGATTCAGTGCTCGTCGCGCCCGGTCAGCGCGTGCTCCAGCTCGTCGGCGAGGTGGACGACCTGGCGGAACGGGAACTCGAAGCCGTCGAGCGCGGCCGGGCCGAGCGGGATCGAGTGCCGGAACACCACGACGCCCTCCTCCGCGGCCAGCCCACCGACCACCGACGGCCCCGCGAGCTCCAGGGCGCGGCCGAGGTCGACCTCGCCGAGCCGCGCGACCGGGGACTCGATCTGCACCCACTCCTGGTCCGGGTCGGCGACCGCGGCCGCCGCGTCGGTGACCTCGACGCCGGGGCGGCCCGCGCCCTCCCGCACCCGCTTCACGACGACGAGCTGGTCCCGGTCCTCGGTCGTCGGCAGCCGGAACCGCAGCTCGTCCGCGCCCTGGCGGACGATCTCGTACCGGACCACGACGTAGGCCTTCAGGTCCTCCCAGGTCGCCACGCCCGTCTCCCCCTCGATCGTCCGACGGGGCCCACCGGACCCCGTCGCCGACCCTAGCGTGATCCGGACCCCGCGCGGCCGGGCCTCACCTCCCGATGAGCCTCGCCTCCCGGTGCGCCGGCCTCCCGCGAGGCTGCTCGGCGACGCCCCGAGTCGTCCGAGCCCGGACCGATTCCACCGACGAGATGCAGCTGAGCGGGCGCTGGAGATCCACAATTCCCGCTGAGCTGCATCTCGGCGCAGCGCGACGCCGAGCTGGGCGGGGCACGGCACCCCGGGGCGCGGGGGGGCGTCCTACCCCGTCAGCCCAGTGGTGATCAGCTGGTCCACCGGGGCGCGGTCGTCGGTCAGGACCGGCGTCCCCGCGGTGAACGCGGCGGTGCGGGCCGGGTCGAGGACCGTGCCGGCCGGTTCGGAGCGGGCGACGGCGGCGCCGAGAGCGGCCGGGTCGAGCGGCCGGTCCGAGGCGACGACCACGACGTTCCCGCCGCCGCCGGGGGCGAACTCGTCGGGGAGGGCGAGGAGCATCGTCGTCGCGAACCGGGACCCGACGGTCGCGGTGGCGGCCTTCACCAGGTCGAGCGGGTACCGGTCGATCACGTTGAGGACGTAGATCCCGCCCGGGCGCAGTACCCGCGCCACCTCGCCGAGGAACTCCGCGGTGGACAGGTGCCAAGGCACCGAGCGGGCACCGAAGGCGTCGCCGACGACGAGGTCGGCGGAGTCGTCGGGCAGCGCGGCGAGGTTCACCCGGGCGTCGCCGGTGCGCACGGTGGTGCCGGGGATCCCGCCCGCGTCCAGGGAGCGGACGCCGAGGTCGATCACGCCCTGGTCCAGCTCCAGCACGGTCGAGGTGCTGCCGGGGCGGGTCGCGGCGAGCCAGCGCGGCATGGTCAGCGCGCCGCCGCCGATGTGCACCGCGTCGACCGGGCGACCCTGACCGAACGCGGTGTCGACGGCCGCGGCGAACCGCTTCGTGTAGGCGAACTCCAGGTGCGCGGGGTCGCCGAGGCGGACGTAGGAGTGGCGCAGGTCGTCGAGCACCAGATAACGACCGGCCGGGTCCGCGGGGTCGGTCCGGACGGCGGCGCAGTAGTAGGTGGTGTCGGCGTCGCAGCGCCCCGGCAGCGCGACGAGCGCGACGGCCAGCAGCAGTGCCGCGGCACCACCCTTCGCGATGTCCGAACGCCGCCGCCGGGGCGCCAGGACGAGCCCGAGCACGAGGCAGGCGGCCGCGGTGACCAGCAGGATCGCGCTCACCGGCAGGAGCGCGACCAGCACGAACCCGGTGAGGAAGGTCCCGGCGAGCGACCCGAGTGTGCCCGCCGCGGACAGCCCGCCGACGACCTCGCCCGAACGGTCCAGCCCGGTCAGCCGGGCCTTGGTGACGGCCGGGGTGACCGCGGCGAGCGCCGTCACCGAGACCAGGGTGGACGCGGCGACGAGCACCACGGCGGCGTACGGCCCGGCCCCGAGCAGCGGCCCGAGCAGCCGGACCACCGGCCGCACGGCCAGCGTGCCCAGCCCGCCGACGACCATCATCAGCGCGGCGACCGCCACCGGGTCGCGCTCGTCGGCCCACCGCCCACCCAGCGAGGCGCCCGCCGCGATCCCGGCGAGGGCCACCCCGATCACGGCGGTGGTCGACTCGAGCGTCAGTCCGACGTAGGGCGCGACGAGCCGGGTCGCGAGGGTCTCGACGACGAGGATCGCCGCCCCCGAGACGACGACGGCGGTCCGGGCCATGGCGAGGCGCACCCCGCCATGGTGCCCGCCGGGGTCAGGCCCGGCTCAGCCGGAGCACGAGCTTGCCGGTGTTCTCACCGCGGAAGAGCTTGAGGAAGACCTCCGGGAAGTCCGCGACGGTGCCGTCGACGACGTCCTCACGGCTGCGCAGGCGGCCCTCTGCGAGCCAGCCGGCGAGCTCCGTGCCCGCCTCGCCCCAGCGGGGGAGGTAGTCGCCGACCAGGAAACCCTCCATGCGGGCCCGGTTGACCAGCAGGTTCATGTAGTTCTTCGGGCCGGTCATGCCGCCCTCGGCGTTGTACTGGCTGATCGCACCGCAGATGACGACGCGGGCGTGCATCGCGAGCCTGCCGAGCACGGCGTCGAGGATGTCCCCGCCGACGTTGTCGAAGTACACGTCCACGCCCTCGGGGGCGAGCTCCTTCAGGCGCTGCGACACGTTCTCGGAGCGGTAGTCGATCGCGGCGTCGAACCCGAGCTCGCCGGTGATCCACGCGCACTTCTCGGGGCCGCCCGCGATGCCGACGACCCGGGCGCCCTTGACCTTCGCGAGCTGCCCGACCACCGACCCGACGGCCCCGGCCGCACCCGAGACGACGACCGTGTCGCCCTCCTTCAGCGCACCGACGTCGAACAGCCCGAAGTAGGCGGTCATGCCGGTCATGCCGAGCAGCGCGAGGTAGCGCTCCGGCGGCACGTCCGCGGTCGGGGAGACCTTCTGCAGGCCGCGGCCGTCGCTCTCCACGTACTCCTGCACGCCGAGCACACCGGTGACGGTGTCGCCGACGGCGAAGTCCGTGTTCCTGGAGGCGACGACCTCACCGAGGCCGAGCGCGCGCATCACCTCGCCGATCCCGACCGGGGGCGCGTACGAACGCCCCTCGTTCATCCAGCCGCGCATCGCCGGGTCCAGCGAGATGTGGCTGACCCGGACGACGATGCGGCCCTCGCCGGGCTCGGGCACCGGCTCGGTGGTGTGCTCCCACACCTCCGG
This sequence comes from Pseudonocardia sp. SID8383, assembly GCF_009864975.1. Classification (NCBI taxonomy): domain Bacteria; kingdom Bacillati; phylum Actinomycetota; class Actinomycetes; order Pseudonocardiales; family Pseudonocardiaceae; genus Pseudonocardia; species Pseudonocardia sp. SID8383. Next base: position 1,724 of record NZ_WWFY01000039.1, on the reverse strand, counting down.
GCCGGGAGTGCCCTGCGGGCGTGCGGCGAGCCGTACCTGGTGGTTGACCTCGTTGCTCATGACACCGGTCTACCCCCGTCACGCGCGCGGCACCGCATCACGGTCGTCACGCGCGTGACGGGAATGTCGTTCGGGGACCGAACGGATCGTCGCTACAGGCCCAGGTGCCGCGCGATCAGCATCTTCTGCACCTCGGAGGTGCCCTCGCCGACCTCGAGGATCTTGGCGTCGCGGTAGAACCGCCCGACCGGGTACTCGTTCATGAAGCCGTAGCCGCCGAAGATCTGGGTGGCGTCGCGCGCGTTGTCCATCGCGGCGTTCGACGAGACGAGCTTGGCGATCGCCGCCTCCTTCTTGAACGGCTCCCCCGCGACGAGCAGCCGCGCGGCGTGCTGCCAGGCCAGCCGCGCGGTGTGCGCGCGGGCCTCCATCTCGGCGATCTTGAACTGGATCGCCTGGTAGCTGCCGATGGTGTTCCCGAACGCCTCGCGCTCACCGGCGTAGCGGACGGACTCGTCGACGCAGCCCTGGGCCAGCCCGGTCGCCAGCGCCGCGATCGCGACCCGGCCCTCGTCGAGGATCGACAGGAACTGGGCGTAGCCGCGGCCGCGCTCGCCGAGCAGGTTCGCCTCGGGGACGCGGACGTCGTCGAAGAAGAGCTCGCGGGTGTCGGAACAGTTCCAGCCGACCTTGGAGTACTTCTCGCTCACCGTGAACCCGGGCGTGCCCGCCGGGACGAGGATCGCCGAGATCTCCTTGCGACCGTCGGGCTTCTCGCCGGTGACGGCGGTGACGGTGACGACCGAGGTGATGTCGGTGCCGGAGTTGGTGATGAAGCACTTCGACCCGTTGATCACCCACTCGTCGCCGTCGAGCCGGGCGGTGGTGCGGGTGGCGCCGGCGTCGGAGCCGCCGCCGGGCTCGGTGAGGCCGAACGCGCCGAGCGTGCGGCCCGCGGCCAGGTCGGGCAGCCAGCGCGCCTTCTGCTCGTCGGTGCCGAAGCGCAGGATCGGCATGGCACCGAGCCCGACGCCGGCCTCCACGGTGATCGCGACCGAGGAGTCGACCCGGGCGAGCTCCTCCAGGGCCAGGCAGAGGGCGTGGTAGTCGCCGCCCATCCCGCCGTAGGACTCGGGGACGGGCAGGCCGAACAACCCCATCTCGCCCATCTTGGCGGTGATGTCGTAGGGGAACTCCTCGCGGATGTAGAGGTCGCCGATGACGGGCGCGACCTCCTTGCGCGCGAACTCCTCGACCGAGGCGCGCAGCGCCTCGTACTCCTCGGCGGTGGTGACGTCCTGGGCGGTGGTCATGCCTGCTCCTCCTGCGTGGCGGGCTCGACCACGAGCAGCACCGCGTCCTTCGCGACGGTGGCTCCGGTCCGGGCCCTCAGCTCGCGCACCGTCCCGTCGACGGGGGCGGTGAGCACGTGTTCCATCTTCATGGCCTCGACGACGACCAGCTTCTGACCTGCGACGACGGCGTCCCCGTCGGCGACCTCGACGACCGTGACCGTCCCCGGCATCGGCGAGACGACCGGCCCGCCCGCACCGCCGGCGGCCGCGGCGGCCTCCGTCGGCGCCTGCTCGCGCACGCCCCAGGCCTGCCCGTCACGGCCGATCCAGACGACCCCGTCGGCACCCTCGGCGACGGCGAACCGGCGGGTGCGGCCGTCCTGGGTGTGCTCCACGACCCCCGGCGCGACGGCGGCGGTGCGGCACCGG
>NZ_WWFY01000396.1:0-1050 GCF_009864975.1 Pseudonocardia sp. SID8383 | reverse complement strand
CGCCGGAGCCCGCGCCGGGGGCGCTCGACGTGCGGGGGCTGTGCGCCGCCGTCGCCGCGACGCTGCCGCAGGACGCGATCGTGGTCGACGAGGCGCTGACCGCGGCGGCGTCGCTGGCGATGTCGTTGCAGACCGCGCCGCGACACACCCAGATCGCGCTGACCGGTGGCGCGATCGGGATGGGGCTGCCCGCCGCGGTGGGTGCCGCGGTCGCCGCGCCGGACCGTCCGGTGGTGGCGGTGCAGGCCGACGGCAGCGCGCTCTACACCGCCCAGGCGCTGTGGACGATGGCCCGCGAGCGGCTCGACGTCACCGTCGTGCTGATCAACAACGCGGCGTACTCGATCCTGCGGGTGGAGCTGGCCCGCACGGGGGCCGGGGAGGCGGCGCACTCCGGGCGGGCGGGCCGGATGCTGGACCTGTCCGACCCGACGCCGGACTTCACCGCACTCGCGACCGGGCTCGGGGTGCCCGCCGAGCGGGTCACCACCACCGAGGGTCTGCTCGACGCGCTGCGTCGGGCACAGGCCGAGCCGGGTCCGCACCTGGTCGAGGCGATCGTCCCCGCCCTGGGCTGAGCCCCCTCGTCCGGAGGGCGCAGCCGGACGCCGCACGGGCCCGCGGTGCGCCGCACAGGTTCTTCCCCGTGCGGCGCACCCGGAGCTCGTGCGGCGCGGCGTCAGAGGGACAGCAGGCGGTCGAAGAACTCGCGGTAGCGGGTGAGCGCCTGGCGCAGGTCCTCGGTCGAGGCGTCGTCGCGGGAGAACTGGGCCTCCAGGTCGTCGCGCTGACGACGGAACAGCGACTCCATCTCGTCGAGGATCTCCCCCACCAGGGCGTTCGCCCCGTGGACGGCGCGGCGGGGCTCGTCGACGAACTCGCCCTTCAGCGTCGACCAGCGGTCCTGGTACTCGCGGGCCCGGTCGGCCGGGAGCAGCGACGAGCCGCCGGTGGCGGGGTCGGTCGCCGCCGGGCCGGCCCCGGGTCCGGTCGTGCCGCCCCGCGGGTCACCGGGGTCGCGCAGATCGTCGTGCCCGCGGCCCGGTGTCG
>NZ_WWFY01000395.1:0-1106 GCF_009864975.1 Pseudonocardia sp. SID8383 | reverse complement strand
CGCGCAGCCCGCCGCCCACCACGGGTCCAGCCCGGCGGCCAGCAGCGCGCCGATCATGCCGGTGAGCACGTCGCCGGAGCCCGCGGTGGCGGCCCAGGAGTCCGCGGCCGGGTCGACCAGCACCCGTCCGTCCGGTGCGGCGACGACGGTCGCGTTCCCCTTCAGCAGCACCGTCACCCCGAGGTCGGCGGCGGCGCGGCGGGCGGCGCCGATCCGGTCGGGCCCGACCTCGCCCGCGATCCGGGCGAACTCCCCCGCGTGCGGGGTGAGCACGACGGGCTCGCCGTGGATGCGCATCCGCAGGTGGGCGTGCTGTGCGAGCAGGGTGATCGCGTCGGCGTCGAGGCAGAGCGGCACCCCGCGGTCCAGCGCCTCCTCCAGCACCGCCTGGCCCTGCCCGCCGGTACCCAGCCCCGGCCCGACCGCCCAGGCCTGGGTGCGGCCCGCGTCGGTGATGTCGCCGGTGGCGACGATCTCCGGCCAGTGCCTGCGGACCTCGTCGGCGGCGGACCCGGCGAAGCGGACCATCCCGGAGGTGGCCAGGGCCGCGGCCCCTGCGGCGAGGACGGCGGCGCCGGGGTAGGTGGCCGACCCGGCGGCGATCCCGACGACGCCCTGGCTGTACTTGTCGTCGTCGGGTCCCGGGACCGGCCAGCGGGCGCCGACGTCGCCGTCGGACAGCACCCGCGCGTGCGGCTCGATCCCCTCGAGGAACGGCCCGAGCCCGAAGTCCACCAGCCGCACCGGGCCGCAGAGCGGGGCGGCGAGGGCGTGCACCGGCTTGCGGCAGCCGAAGGTGACCGTCAGCGCGGCGCGGACGTGCGGCCCGTCGGTCGCCCCGGTGTCACAGTCGACGCCCGAGGGCAGGTCGCAGGCCACGATCGGCACACCCGCCCCGTCGGCGGCGGCGACCAGCTCCGGGGCCGGGTCGCGCAGCGCACCGCGCCCGGAGATACCGACGATCCCGTCGACGACGACGTCCGCCCCGGACACCAGCGCCCGCGCCGAGTCGAGCCCGCCGGCGGCCGGGGTGCCGGTGCCGATCCTCTCCCCGGTGCTGGTCCCGGGGTCGCTGCCGGTGCCGGTGTCGCCGCCCGCGGCGGGGC
>NZ_WWFY01000394.1:0-1324 GCF_009864975.1 Pseudonocardia sp. SID8383 | reverse complement strand
GCGCGGCCGACGGCGGCCGGGTGCGCCAGCGGGTGGTCAGCGCGGGGACGCCCTGGGCGGTGAGCCGGGCCCGGGCTGCCCCGGCCAGCGCGGCCTCCCCGGCCAGGACGGCCCCGGCGAGCAGGTGTTGGGCGACCGGCGCGGTGCCGGAGCGGCGCAGGTGGTGCGCCTCGAGGTCCAGGACGCGGCGCAGCGCCTCGGGCGTCACCCCGTCCGGCGCGACGCCCGGGTGCTCCCCGTGTGGCGGTTCGCCGGCGGCGATGCGCCGTTCCAGCCCGTCCCAGAACGTCTCGACGGCCATGCGTGTGAGCCCTCCCCGGGGTCGCGTTCGGTTACCTGTCGTGGCCCCGCGCCCCATCGTTAACGTGGGAGGGGGTGTCGCCACCCGAACCGGCGGTGACCGGCGGCGAGCCCTCGGCGACCGGCGCGCGGCCCGTGGGTGTCGGGAGCAGGGGCTACCGTCCGTCCCGTGCCCGCCACCACTCGTGCCGTCCTCTCGCTCGCCGAGATCGCGGTGTTCGCGCCGCTGGTCATCGCGCGTCGCACCGCCCGGATGCTCACCTCGGGCTTCCCGCCCCCGGCGCGTGAGGTCCGCGAGTTCCACCGGATGTGGGCCGAGAAGGTCGACGGGTTCTCCCGGGCCGCGGTCGTCCTGGTCACCTCGAAGCCGGGGCCGGAGACCCTCGGGCGGGCGCTGGAGCCGATCCGCACCCGGGTGCGGGCCAACGCCCGCCGTCTAGGCTGACCGCCCGGCGAGCACTCGGGGGTGCGGTGTGACGGAGGGGACGGCGGTCCGGCGCGGACGGCGGCCGATGAGCGACCGTCGCCGCACCCTGCAGCGCCTGGAGATCTCCCGGGCCGCGATCCGGCTGTTCCGCGAGCACGGCGTCGCCGCGACCGGCGGGGAGCAGATCGCCGAGGCGGTCGGGCTGTCGGCGCGCACGTTCTGGCGCTGGTTCCGCACGAAGGAGAGCTGCGTCGAGCCGGTGCTGAGCCTGGCCACCGACGCGTTCACCGCGAGCCTGACCCGCTGGCCCGCGGGCGTCGGGCTGACCGAGCATCTCGCCGGGGACTACGCCGAGCACCCCGACGCGGGCCCGGACGACTTCGACCTCGTGCTCGCGGTGATCCGGATGAGCCGCGACGAGCCCGCGCTGCGCGCGATCTGGCTCGTCGTGCAGGAGCGGGCGGAACCGGTGCTCGCCGGGATCCTCGCCGGCCGGTTCGGCCGCGCTGCGGGCGACGTCGCCGTGCGGGTGCAGGCCGCGGCGCTCAACGGGGCGCTGCGGGTCGCGACCGAGGACATCGCCGCCGCCACCGCCGG
>NZ_WWFY01000393.1:0-2384 GCF_009864975.1 Pseudonocardia sp. SID8383 | reverse complement strand
CACTGCCCGCTCCGGCCCCGGACGGCCGGGACCCGGCCGGGAGCCGCGCCGCCCGCGAGGCCGCGGAGAACGCTCTGACCAGGCAGCTCGCCGTCGTCGGGCGGGGGTCGGCCCGGTCGGGGCCCTGCGATGACCTCGCCGATGCCGAGGCACTGGTCGTGCTGGCCCGCCGGGTGCACAACGACGCCGTCCGCGACACCCGTGCCCTGCGGTCGCGGCGGCTGGTGCGGCTGCTGCGGCTGCACGGCACCGCACCGGAGCCGGTGTACTTCGAGATCGCCGATCCGGAACCGCCGCGTTCACCTGCGCGACCTCACGTAGAATCGCCACGCAGTCCGACCGTCATGTGAGGAGCTCCGATCACCCGTGTCCGCAGCTGAGAACACCCCCGACACCGCCGGTCCGCAGCACGGCACCGCGCGGGTGAAGCGCGGGATGGCCGAGATGCTGAAGGGCGGCGTGATCATGGACGTCGTCACCCCGGATCAGGCCAAGATCGCCGAGGACGCCGGGGCCGTCGCCGTCATGGCCCTGGAGCGCGTCCCGGCCGACATCCGTGCCAACGGCGGCGTGGCCCGCATGTCGGACCCGGACATGATCACCGGCATCGTCGAGGCCGTGTCCATCCCGGTCATGGCGAAGGCCCGCATCGGCCACTTCGTCGAGGCCCGGGTCCTGCAGTCCCTCGGCGTCGACTACATCGACGAGTCCGAGGTGCTGACCCCGGCCGACGAGGCCCACCACATCGACAAGTGGAGCTTCACCGCCCCGTTCGTCTGCGGTGCCACCAACCTCGGTGAGGCCCTGCGCCGCATCTCCGAGGGTGCGGCGATGATCCGCTCGAAGGGTGAGGCCGGCACCGGCAACGTCGTCGAGGCCACCCGGCACATGCGCTCGATCCGCGCCGAGATCGGCCGGCTCGCCTCGCTCGACGCCGCCGAGCTCTACATCGCGGCCAAGGAGCTGCGCGCCCCGGTCGAGCTGGTCGCGGAGGTCGCCCGCACCGGGAAGCTGCCGGTCGTGCTGTTCACCGCCGGTGGCATCGCGACCCCGGCCGACGCCGCGATGATGATGCAGCTCGGCGCCGAGGGCGTGTTCGTCGGCTCCGGCATCTTCAAGTCCGGCGACCCGGCGCAGCGCGCGTCGGCGATCGTGAAGGCCACGACCTTCCACGACGACCCCGAGATGATCGCCAAGGTCTCCCGCGGTCTCGGCGAGGCCATGGTCGGCATCAACATCGCCGACATCCCCGAGGAGCAGCGCTACGCCGCTCGCGGCTGGTAAGCACCCCGCTCCGCCCCGAGAGCCCCGTCCGGCACCCTGCCGGACGGGGCTCTCGTCGTTCCCGGCCCCGCTGCCGCACAGGTTCCGTACGCGCCGCACGGGTCCGGACCCGTGCGGCGCGTACGGAACCTGTGCGGCGGGGGACGGGGCCGGGAACGGGCCACGGTCCGGTGACCCGATCGGTCCCTCGGACGCGTGGGGTGTCTGTTCCGGCCACGTTCTGCGGTCGCTCGGTGGAGGGGTTGCCTACTCGATGTGGTGACACAGGTGCTCGTGGTGACTCTGTGGCATCTAGCGTTCCGTGGGGATCAGGAGACCACTGTTGCGGAGGAGCCTGATGGGACGCTCTGTGAGAGTCGTGGCGATCGCCGCCGCGATGTTGATCAGCTTTCCGGCTGCGGCGTTCGCGGACACGGGGGACGGCCGACCGGGCGCGACGACGACCGCGGACTGCCCCACGACGGGTACCGCCCCGGGTGGGGGAGCCGGTTCGGGTGGTCCGGCCACCGGTGGTGACGGACGCGCCGGGTCGGGGAAGCCCGGCGCCTCCGCCGCCCCCGGGGCGGCCGGGCCCGAGGGGGACGGGCCGGGGGGCGATGACGGCGGCGCGGGCGGCGACGACTCCGGCTCCGGCGGCCACGGGGGATCGTCGGGCTCGGGCGGCTCGGGGAACGACGCCGGGTCCGGTTCGGGTGACGACCGTGGCTCCGGCTCCGCCCAGGGCTCGGGTTCCGGTGGGGACTCCGGCGACACGACATCGGGCGCGGGCGACTCCGGCACCGGCGACAAGAAGCAGGACTCCGCCGATGACCGGAAGCCGGGCGGAGACCAGGGTTCCGGCGACGACCACGGCTCGGGCGGGGATCAGGGTTCCGGCGACGACCACGGCTCGGGCGGGGATCAGGGTTCCGGCGACGACCACGGCTCGGGCGGAGATCAGGGTTCCGGCGACGACACGGCCCCCGACACGGGCTCGGGCGACGACACGACTTCGGGCGAGGACGGCGCTCCGAGCGGCGACCGCGGTCCGGCCGGCGACCAGGGCGGTCCGGCCGGCGACCGGGGCGGCTCGGCCGGCGACCAGGCCGGCGCCCCGGGAT
>NZ_WWFY01000392.1:0-1536 GCF_009864975.1 Pseudonocardia sp. SID8383 | reverse complement strand
CCGCCGCACCCCGCCCGCAACTAGGGTCCGCGCGCATGAGCAGCAACGAACCGCCGCGGGGCGAGGACCCGCAGGCCGGTCCCGGGGGGGCCGCGACGCCCGGCGGCGCCCAGGAGTCCGGGCAGGCGGCCGGGAGCGGTGACCAGCCGGGCACGCCGTACCCCGGCGGGCAGCAGGCCGGGCAGGACGACGCCGCCACCGGCGCGCAGGAGCCGGGACAGCACGGCACCGCCGCCCCGTCCCAGCACGGCCCGCAGTACGGCCAGGACCCCGGCCCGCAGTACGGCCCGCAGTACGGCCAGGCCCCGTACGGGCAGGACCCCGGCCAGTCCTACGGCCAGCAGCAGTACCCCGGCCAGTACCCCGGCGCAGGCCAGTACGGCGGCCAGCAGCAGTACGGGGCCCAGTATCCCGGCCAGTACCCCGGGGCCGGCCAGCAGTACCCGGGCCAGTACCCGACCGGCCAGCAGTACGGCGGCCAGTACCCGCAGGGCGGCTACGGCCGGCCCGCCTACCCCTCCGGAGGTGCCCCGCCCAGCGGCACCTCCCCGGACCCGCTGGTGCCGTTCTCCTTCGGCGACTGGTTCTCCAAGATCGTCGGCGTCCTGCAGCGCAGCGGGAAGCCGCTGCTCATCATCAACCTGATCGTGCTGATCCCGACCGCGGTCCTCAGCGGCATCAGCTACCTCCTCGACGGGGGCACGCGGTCGTCGTTCGACCCCGTCGACCTCGACCTCAGCACGGGGTTCGTGGCGGGCCTCGGCCTGACCACCCTGGTCCTGGCCGTGATCGCGATCGTGCTGTCCGCGCTCGGCTACGCGGCGTCGGTGTTCGTCGTCGTGCGCGACGCGGCCCAGCGCCCGTGGAGCCAGGACCAGGTCATCGCGTTCGCGAAGAACCGCGCGCTCCCGGTGATCGGCTGGTCGCTGCTGGCCGGACTGCTGTTCGTCATCGGCTTCTTCCTGCTGATCATCCCGGCCATCTACCTGGGCGTGGTGTTCACCGGCGCGCTGATCGGGGTCGTCGTGATCGAGCGGGCCGGGATCGGCCGCACGTTCACGCTGGTCAACCCCCGGTTCTTCCCCGTGTTCGGCCGGCTCGTGGTGTTCTTCCTGATCGCGATCGTGTACTCGCTGGTGATCTCGCTGGTCGTCGTCGCGCCGCTGACGTTCCTCAGCCCCGTCCTGGGTCAGGTCGTGGGGACCCTGCTGCAGCTGCCGGTGCAGATCGCCGGCGTCGCCGCGATGATCGTCACTTACGCCGAGTGCCGCTTCCACGAGCACAACCCGGTGCACACCCCCGTCCTCGCCGACGAGATCGACCGCGCCTGAGCCGCCCGTCCACCCGGGGCCGGTGTCCTGGCAGGCTGGATGCGATGAGCACCGACGGCCTGTTCGACATCGACCCCGGGGGCGACGAGCGCGACACCGGTGACGGCGACGCCGTCCGCCCCGACGCGCCGCTCGCCGCGCGGATGCGCCCGCGCACCCTCGACGAGGTCGTCGGCCAGGCCGACCTGCTCGCACCCGGTGCGCC
>NZ_WWFY01000391.1:0-1637 GCF_009864975.1 Pseudonocardia sp. SID8383 | reverse complement strand
GGCCGGCCGGTCCGGCCTCGGCCCGCGCGGCGCGCCGCCCCCACGCAGGCTCCGCACCACGGACAGCTCGGCGGCGAAGCGGCCGCGCAGCACGACCAGCGTGCCGACCGACGCGATCCCGCCGGCCAGGGCCGCGGCGGCCAGGGTCACCAGGTCGATCCCGAGCGGGCGGACCAGCACCGCCACGCCCCAGGTCGCGGCCACGGTCAGCACCAGCGCCGGGACGTGCTTGACGTACATCCGCAGCACCGCCCCCATCAGGCCGGGCGAGACGCGTGCGGAGAACTGCAGCATCACCAGGAAGTGGACGACGATCGCCAGCGACGCCCCGGCCGCGACGCCGGCCAGGCCCCACAGCAGCCCGCCGGTCACGGTGAGCACGACGACGTAGCCGGCGTAGAGCCACTGCCGCCAGGCCGCCCGGTAGACGGCGCCGGTGGCCCGGGTCAGCGAGGTGCTGATCTTGTACGAGGTGCGCGGCAGCAGGACCAGCGCGAACAGCTGCACCAGCGGCACGACGGCGTCCCACTGCGCCCCGAGCAGCACCCGGACGACCTCGGGGGCGAGCACGCAGAGCAGCACCGCGGCCGGGGCGGTGACCAGCGCGACCAGGCTCGCGCTGCGCACGTAGGCGGCGCGCAGGCGGGGACCGTCGTCGCGGACCCGGGCCATCGCCGGGAACAGTGCCTTGTCGGCGGCACCGCCGATGATGTTCGCGGGTTCGGAGAGCAGGTTGTAGGCGCGGCCGTAGACACCGAGCGGGCCGGTGCCCAGCGCGTTGGCGACGACGAGCTTGTCGGCGTTGAGCGCGAACCAGTTGCCGAGCTGGGCGATGGAGAACCCGGCGCCGTAGCCGAGCAGCGGCCGCAGCCGGCCCCAGCTCGCGGTGGGCCCCTCGGGGCGGAACCGCGGCCGGGTCAGCGCGAGGTAGCCCGCGCACTTGGCGACGGCGGCGGCGATCTCGCCGAACGCGAGCGCGGAGGCGCCGAACCCGGCCGCGGCCAGGACGACGCTGACCCCGATCAGCGCCGGGCCCGCCGCGAGCAGGTCGACCGTCGCCATCGAACGGAACCGCAGGTCGCGCTGGAGCAGGCCGAGCGGGGTCGCCGAGGCCCCCGCGAACAGCAGCGCGATCGACAGCAGCGGCAGCAGCGCGGAGTCGGCCGGGAGCCCGACGAGCGGGCTGATCACCGGCGAGCCGAGGGCCAGCACCGCGGCGAACGCCGCCGCGACCAGCACCGAGAACCAGAACGCCGCCGTCACGTCGCGGTCGTCGAGGTCCTCGCGGTGCACCAGGGAGGCGGCGACGCCGAGCTGGGTGACCAGCTGGGTCAGCCCGACGATCAGCAACGCGGCCGCGGCCGCACCGAACTCCTCCGGGGTGAGCAGCCGGGCCAGCGCGACGGTGGCGCCGATCTGCAGCACCGCCTGTCCGACGGTGCCGGTGAATGCCCACGCGAACCCGCGCGCGGTCCGCGCGGTCAGCGACGACCCGGACGATGACGACGGACCCGACCCACCCGGCGGGCCGGGGGCCGGCGCGGGCTCCGGGGGCACGGGCCGCAGCGGCCGGGTCGGGTCGTCGGGCAGGTCGCCACCGGGTCCGGTCACGCGGGTCCTCCGGTCGTCGGGGCGGG
>NZ_WWFY01000390.1:0-2501 GCF_009864975.1 Pseudonocardia sp. SID8383 | reverse complement strand
CGCAGGGCCGGGCGCGCGTCGGATCCATCGGGCTGCTCGTGCGTCGCGGCGATCCGGGCCAGGCGCGGGGCGCGCAGCGCGCCGTCGCGCACCGCCAGCTCGGGCTCGGTGGCGAGCGCGGTCAGCGCCGCGGCCAACCCGGAGAAATCCGTGCCGGCTGCGTCCGGGTCGAGGTCGAGCAGCCCGAAGGTGCCCGGGTTCTCGTGGGACGCCGACCGGACCAGACCACGGACCGCGGCGGCCGGCAGGTCGCCGACACCGCCGTCGTCCACCGTGACGGCGCCACGGGTGACGACCACCAGCCGGGCCGTCGCGAGCTCCTCGGTGGCGAGCCACCGCTGGAGCTGCTCCAGGACCCGGACGGTGCAGGCGCGCACCTCCTCGGGCCGCCCGGTGACGCCCGGCTCGGCCGCGACCGGGAACAGCACCACGTCCGGCACCGGGTCCGTGGCCGACACGAGTGTGGCCAGGTCGTCGACCTGCACGGCGTCCGGCACCGCCCCGGCCAGCCCGAACGGGTCGGCCCCGAGGACGGCGACCACGGGAGCGGCCCCCTCCGCGGCGTCGACGACCGTCCAGTCCAGCCCGAACAGCGCGTCACGGTCGGTCCGGGCGGCACGCAGCTGTTCGGCGCCGACCTGCCGGGTGTGCAGGGCCTCGACGGTCACGACCGGCGCACCGGCCCCGTCGACGGCCCGCACCGACAGGACACCGTCCGCGCTCGGCGCGATCCGCACCCGCAGGGCTGCGGCTCCGCCGGCCATCAGCGACACCCCGGACCAGGAGAAGGGCAACGCCCCGCCGCCGGTGCCGCCGGTGCCGTCGGAAGCGAGTGCCGCCAGCAGCGACACGTGCAGTGCCGCGTCGAGCAGGGCCGGATGCAGGCCGAACCCGTCGGTGCCACCGGCGCCGTCGGGGAGCTCGACCTCGGCGAAGAGCTCCTCGCCACGGCGCCAGGCTGCGCGCAGGCCGCGGAACACCGGGCCGTAGACGAAGCCGGCGTCGGCGAAGGTGTCGTAGCAGCCCTCCGTGTCGATCTCGACGGCGTCCGGCGGCGGCCACACCGCCGCGTCCGCCCCGAGGGGGGCGGCGGGACCGGCCGGCGCCAGCGCACCGGCCGCGTGCCGGGTCCAGGCGTCCTCGCCCGCGCCCTCCGGCCGGGAGTGGATGCCGATGGCCCGGTTCCCGTCGGGGTCCGGCGCGTCGACGGTCACCTGCAGCTGCAGGGCCCCCTGCTCGGGCAGGGCCAGCGGGGCGGCCAGGGTCAGCTCCTCGACCCGGTCGCATCCGACCTGGTCACCGGCCCGGATCGCCATGTCGAGCAGCGCCGTGCCGGGGACCAGTACGTGCCCCAGCACCGTGTGGTCGACCAGCCACGGGTGCGAGCCGCGGGACAGCCGTCCGGTGAACACCACTCCCCCGCCGGACGCGAGCTCCACGGCGGCGCCGAGCAGCGGGTGCTCGGGCGCGCCGAGCCCGGCCGCGCGGACGTCGCCGTCCGCGGTCCGGGCCGCCGGCCAGAACCACTGGTGCTGGAACGCGTACGTCGGGAGGTCGACACGGGCCGGCCGGGTCCCGGTGAACAGGTCGTGCCAGCCGCCGGTGCGCCCGGCAGCGTGCAGCTGCGCCCGCGCGGTGAGCGCGGTCGTCTCCTCGTCGCGGTCGCGGCGCAGCAGGGGCACCGTGACGGCGCCCTCCGGGACGGTCTGTGCGGCCAGTGCCGACAGGACCCCGTCCGGTCCGATCTCCAGGTAGGCGGTGACGCCCGCGGCGTCCAGCGACGCGAGACCGTCGGCGAAGCGGACGGTCTCGCGGACGTGACGCACCCAGTACTCCGGATCGCACAGCTGACCCGGCCGCGCGAGCGCACCGGTCAGGTTCGACACCACAGGCACCACCGGCTCGGCATAGGTCAGCCGCTCGGCGACCGCCCGGAACCCCTCGAGCATCGGGTCCATCAGCGGCGAGTGGAACGCGTGCGACACCTGCAGCCTGGTGGTCCGCCTGCCCTGCTCGGCGAGCCGGGTCCCGACGGCCAGCACGGCGTCCTCGGTGCCGGACACCACCACCGAGGCCGGCCCGTTCACCGCCGCGATCGCGACGTCACCGGTGAGCAGCGGGGTGACCTCGTCCGCCCTCGCCTGCACCGCGATCATCGCGCCGCCGGTCGGGAGCGCCTGCATCAGACGGGCCCGCGCCGCCACGAGGCGGGCCGCGTCGGCCAGCGAGAACACCCCGGCCACGTGCGCCGCGGCGATCTCGCCGATCGAGTGCCCGGCCACCAGGTCCGGCCGCACACCCCACGACTCCACGAGCCGGTGCGCCGCGACCTCGACCGCGAAGAGCGCGGGCTGGGTCCAGCCGGTCTCGTCCAGGCGACCGGACTCCCCGTTGTCGGCAGCCCACATCACCTCGCGCAGCGTGCCGCCGTCTGCCGGCTCCAGCTCGGCGTCCAGCGCGGCGACGACCGCGTCGAACGCCTCGGCGAACACCGGGAACCG
>NZ_WWFY01000389.1:0-3451 GCF_009864975.1 Pseudonocardia sp. SID8383 | reverse complement strand
GCACCCGGGTGCGCAGGCCGAGCCGCCCGAGCTCGCCCATCACGTGCAGCGCGGTCTTGCGGTTGGTGGGCCGCCCGGTGTGCAGGACCAGCAGGACGTCCCTCATGCGGGGCCGTCCGCGACCGCGGCGGCCAGCATCGGCGCGAGCTCGGGCTGCTCGGGGGCGACGCCGGCCGGGCCGTCGACGGGCCGGCGCAGGTGCAGGAAGTACTCGACGTTGCCCGACGGGCCGGGCAGCGGGCTCGCGGTCGCGCCGAGGACGTGCAGCCCGGCCGAGGCGGCGGCGGTCGCGACCCCGTGCAGTGCCTCGATGCGCAGACCCGGGTCCCGTACGACCCCGCCGGAGCCGAGCCGGTCCTTCCCGACCTCGAACTGTGGTTTCACCATGGGTAGCAGGTCGCCTCCGGGCGCGGTGCAGGCGGCGAGGGCCGGCAGCACGGTGCGCAGCGAGATGAACGACAGGTCGGCGACGGTCAGGTCGACCGTCCCGCCGATCTGCTCCGGTTCGAGGGCCCGGACGTTGGTGCGGTCGTGCACGTGGACGCGCTCGTCGGACTGCAGCCGCCACACCAGCTGGCCGTACCCGACGTCGACGGCGACGACCTCGGCCGCCCCGCGGGTGAGCAGCACGTCGGTGAAGCCGCCGGTGGAGGCGCCCGCGTCGAGGCAGCGCCGTCCGGCGGGGTCGACGTCGGTGAACGCGTCGAGGGCGCCGAGCAGCTTCTTGGCGCCGCGGGAGGCCCAGTCGGGTTCGCCGTCGTCGTCCGGGCGGACGAGCACGGGTGCGTCCCGGTCCACCACGGTGGCGGGCTTCGCCGCCGGCATGCCGTTGACGACGACCCGGCCTGCGGCGATCAGCTCGGCGGCCTGGCCGCGGGAGCGGGCGAGCTTGCGGCGGACGAGCTCGGCGTCCAGGCGGGCGCGGGTGGGGCCCATCGTCACTCCCGTTCCGAGCCGGCGCTCAGCGCGCGGCCGAGCGCGGCGTGCACCCGCTCGAACGCGGCCGGGTGCTCGGAGACCGGACGGTCGTCCAGCGCGTCGAGCGCCGCGACGGCGGCGTCGACCTCGGCACGCAGGGCCGCGACGGGGCGGTCCTGCTCGGGCCGCGGGTCGCCCGGACGGGGTCCGGGTGCGGGAACGCTCATGGATGATCTCCGGGTACGGGGTTCTGACGCCACGGTAGCCGACGGTCCCGACCGCGGCCGCGACGCGGCGTCACCGCCCTGGCCGCTCCGCCAGGCCGAGGTCGGCAAGTGCCGCGGCGGCGGCCGCACCGTCGGAGCGGACGTCGTGGACGCCCTGCTCCCAGGCCACCGCGCACAGGGCACGCAGCGCGTCCACCGTGGGTTCGGGCCCGTCCCCGTCGCCGGACAGGACGAGCGTGCCGCCGTCGGCGCGGACGTCCCAGCCGGACCGCGGCCCGGGGGCCAGCTCGTCCGGTGGGCGGGTGAGCGCGGCGAGGTCGGCGCCGATGTGGGTGGGCCGCAGCTCCGGGGCGGCGGCGAGCAGCTCCGCGGCGCCGCTGACCCCGGTCAGGACCATCAGCGACGGGGCGCCCATGGCGTTGGCACCCTCGATGTCGGTGTCGAGCCGGTCCCCGATGACGAGCGGGGCCTGCGCGTCGCCACACCCCTCGCGGAGCAGCCGGGCGGCGGGCTTGCCCGCCACCTGCGGCCGTGCGCCGGTCGCCGTCCGCACGACCTGGACCATCGAACCGTTGCCGGGCAGCGGCCCGCGCTCGGTGGGAAGGGTGGGATCGACGTTGGAGGCGACCCACAACGCTCCGGCCCGGACGGCGACGACCGCCTCGGCCAGGATCCGCCACCCGGTGTCGGGCGAGTGCCCCTGGACGACGGCGTCCGCGCCCTCGGCGTCACCGACGACGGCGAGCCCGCGGGCCCGGACCTCGTCGGCCAGCGCCGACGTGCCGACGACCAGCACCCGCGCGCCCGGCGGGAGCTGCTCGGCCAGCATCGCGGCAGCGGCCTGTGAGCTGGTGCGGACGTCCTCGACGCGGGCCGGGAAGCCGAGCTCGGCGAGGTGCGCCGCGACGTCGGCGGGGCTGCGCGAGGCGTTGTTGGTGACGTACACCGTGGGCACGCCACGGTCCGCGGCCCCACGCACCGCCTCGACGGCCCCCGGGACGACCTCGGGGCCCCGGTAGAGGGTGCCGTCGAGGTCGGCCAGGAGGACGTCGTGGCGGGACAGCAGGTCGGCGGTCACCGGTCGCCGGCCCCGGTGTCGCGGCCCTGCTGCTGGTCCGCGGAGGGAGCCGCCCCGGAGGCGTCCGGCCTCTCGACCACGGCGCCTCCGTCGGTGTCGCCGCGGGCCTCGTCCGGCCCGCCCTCCTCCGTCCCGCCCGCGTCGCTCCCGTCGGCGCCCGGGACTGCGGTCCCGGACGCGTCGTCGTCGCCGGGGTCGCCGGGGTCGGCTGCGTCGTCGGCTGCGTCGTCGGCTGCGTCGTCGGCTGCGTCGTCGGCTGCGTCGTCGGCATCGCCGGCGTCGATCCGACCGGACGGTGCCGGGGCGTCGGTGTGCGGCGCCTCGACGTGGTCGTCGGCGGCCGGGGGCACGTCCTCCCAGCCGACGGAGAGCTCGTCGTCGGCGCCCTCGAGCTCGTCACCGGTCAGCTCGGCGATGCGCGCGGCGGCGTCGGTCTCCCGGTGCCGGTCGGCGTCGTGTGCGTGGACGAACCACTGCACGGCCTCCGACTCCCGGCCGGCGGCGAGCAGGTTGTCGGCGTAGGCGTAGAACAGCCGCGCGCTCCACGGGTCGCGGCGGACCGCGTCGAGCTCGGGGACCTGGAGCCCGACGACGGCGGCGTCGGCCTCGCCCAGGTCGCGCCGGGCTCCCGCAGCGACGATGAGCAGCTCGATCCGCTCCTCGTGGCCGAGGTCCCGGGCCTCCGGGCTGCGGGCCAGGTCGAGAGCACGCTCGGGACGGCCGAGGGCGCGCTCGATGTCGGCCATGACGTGCACGTGCCCCGGTCCGCCGCCCATCCGGCGGGCGGCGCGGAACTCGCCGAGGGCCTCGTTCCACTCCCCTGCGTGGTAGGCGACGATGCCGGCGGCCTCCCGGACGACCGCGATCCGCGACGCCCGGCGCCGCGCGTAGCGCACGTGCTCGAGCGCCTGCACGGCGTCCTCGTCGACGAGCAGCCCCGCCGCGACGAGGTGCCGCGCCACCACCTCGGCGGTCTCCTTCTGGAGGCCGCGCAGGTCCCGGCGCACGCTCGGGTCGAGCTCGGCGGCCGTCACCGAGTCCGGCAGGTCCGGCTCGGCGACGAAGGTCCGCTCGGCCGACTCCGGGATCGCCCGTCGCGGACGGGCGTCGCGGTCACGGCGGTCGTCGCGGCCACGGTCGTCGCGCCCACGGTCGTTCCGGCCCCGGTCGTCGCGCCTGCGGTCGTCACGGCCGGAGCGCGGGCCCCGGTCGTCCCGGCCGCCACGCG
>NZ_WWFY01000388.1:0-2943 GCF_009864975.1 Pseudonocardia sp. SID8383 | reverse complement strand
CGCCGCCCAGTCGTCGGGCAGGTCCAGGACCCGGCGGGCGACGTCCGCGGCGAAGATCGTCGAGCCGACCCAGCAGGACGCCAGCCCCTCCGCGGCCAGCGCGACCAGCAGGGACTGCACCGCCGCCCCGCCGGCGACGGTGAACATGTCCCGCTCGGCGGCGTCCCGGGCCGGGTCCGGGTAGCCGTGCATCCCCGCGGTGGACCGGAACGCCAGCACCAGCTCCGGGGCGCGTCGCAGCAGGTCCCCGCGGGCGAGGCGACGCTCCACCTCGTCGGCCGGGCGCCCGTCGGCGACCAGGTCGGCGCGCCAGCGCTCGCGCAGCGCGTCGAGCACCGCGGTGCGCCGCGCCGCGTCACGCAGCCACACGAACCGGAACGGGGTGCTGTGGTGCGGCGCGGGCGCGGTCAGCGCGACGCCCACGGCGCGGCGCACGGCGTCGTCGTCGACCGGCTCGTCGGCGAAGTCCCGGGTGCTGCGACGCAGCAGGACCGCCTCGCTGCGCCCGCGGGCGATCGCCTCCTCGGTGCCCAGCCAGAACAGGTCCTCCTCGATGGGCCGGATCAGGTCACGGGCGGTCGAGCCGTCGTCGGGCAGGGCCGCGCCGCGCAGCACCGCGACCGGCAGCCCGCCGAGCTTGCCCTTCACCAGGTCCGCGGCCGCGGCGATCTCGTCGGCGACGGCGATCTCGGTGACGACCAGGTCGTTGCCCTGGCCGTCGACGGCGCCGGAGTAGCCGTGCAGCACCGGCAGTCCGGCCGAGCCGATCGCGATGTCGGTCTGGCCGACCCGCCAGCTGCGCCCCAGCGTGTCGGTGACGACGACGCCGACCTCGACCCCGAGCCGCTCCCGCAGCCCGGCGCGCAGCCCGGCCGCGCTGGCGTCCGGGTCGGCCGGCAGCAGGGCGAGCTCGTCGCGGCGGACGTTGGAGCCGTCGATGCCCGCGGCGGCCTGCACGATGCCGAGCTTCCCGGCCACGATCAGCGTCCGGCCCTTGCGGGCCACCACCCGCTCGGTCTCCTGGTCGACCAGCCTGCGGCGCAGCGCGTCGCGCTCCTCCTCGTCGGCGGGGGCAGGCACCAGCCTGCCCTCGACCTTGGAGAACACCTTGCTGGTGACCACCACGACGTCGCCGTCGCGCAGCCAGGTCATCCGCTCGGCCAGCGCGGCGGTGAGGTCGTCGCCGGGGCGGAACTCCGGAAGCCCCGGGACTCCGATGATCTCCAGCCGCTGCGACGCGTGGTCGGGGAAACCCTCAGACACCGACGCCCGCCAGCTCGAACGCGGCGCGGGCCATGGCGGCGGTCGCGTCGTGGTCGGTCATCAGCAGCGGCACCTCGCGCACGGTCGCGCCGGGCACGGTCGCGGCGTCGCCGGTGTGCACCAGGTAGCCGTCGAGCAGTCCGCCCTCGCCGCGGCCGCCGTAGTGCCGGCCCACGCCCTCGGCGCTGGTCTCGACGCCGATCGCGGTCAGGCAGGCGTCGGCCATGCCCCGCACCGGCGCCCCGCCGACGATCGGGGACAGCCCCACGACCTTCGCGGGCGTCGCCGCGAGGGCCTGGGCCATCCCGGGGACCGAGACGATCGTGCCGATCGACACCACCGGGTTGGACGGGGCGACGAGCACGACGTCGGCCCCGGCGATCGCGGCCCGGGCGTCGGGCAGGATCGCGGCCTGGTCGGCGCCGACCGAGGCGAAGCGGTACGCCTTCGGGGCGGCCCGGTGCCGGATCCACCACTCCTGGAAGTGGATCGCGACCTGCGGGGTCTCCTCGACCGCGGCCGGGTCCGGGTTGTCGATCACGACGTGGGTCTCGACGCGGTCGTCGGAGGCGGGCAGCACCCGCACCCCGGGCTGCCAGCGGTGGCAGAGCGCCTCGGTGACCTGGGACAGCGGGTAGCCGGCACGCAGCATCCGGGTGCGGACGAGGTGGGTGGCGACGTCGCGGTCGCCCAGCCCGAACCAGGTCGCCTCGGCGCCGTAGGCCTCCAGCTCGGCCTTGACCGACCACGTCTCGTCCGAGCGGCCCCAGCCCTTCTCGACGTCGATGCCGCCGCCGAGGGTGTACATGACGGTGTCGAGGTCCGGACAGACCCGCAGCCCGTGCAGCCAGATGTCGTCGCCGACGTTGACCACGGCGGTGACCTCGTGCGCGGACTCGCCCGACCCCACGGGGGGCAGTCCGAGCGCGTGCTTCACGCCTTGCAGGAAGCGGGCTCCGCCGACGCCGCCGACCAGAACGGTGACCTTCACACGGCGACCCTACGTCGGTCAGAACGAGCGGTAGTCGCGCGGGGAGAACCGGGGCCCGAACCGGGGACGGCGGAACCCGGACGCCTCGATGTAGCGGACCGCGCGCTGGCGCTGCGGCACGTAGGGAGCGAGCACCTCGAGCATCCCCGCGTCGTCGAGGTCGTGCCCGAGCAGCGCCCAGCCGACGGTGTTGGGCACGTGGAAGTCGCCGAAGCTGACCGCGTCCGGGTCGCCCCAGGCGCGCTGGGCGATCTCCGCGGCCGTCCACACCCCGATGCCGCGGACCCGGCGCAGCAGCACCCGGCCCTGCTCCCCGCCCAGCTCGGCGGCCCGTTCCAGCCGGTGGGCGACGACGGCGGCGTGCAGGATCGCCGTCCGCCGGGCGTGGTCGACGCCGGCCCGGTGCCACTCCCACTCCGGCACCGCGCGGATCTGCCCGGGTGTCGGCGGCACCCGCATGCCGGCGGGCACCACCCCGGCCGGGCCCGGTGCGGGCGACCCGAACCGCCACGCGAGCTCGCGGAACGAGCGGTGCGCCTCGGTGCCGGTGACCTTCTGCTCCAGCACCGCGGGCAGCAGCGCGTCCCACACCCGGCCGGTGGAGCCCAGCCGCAGCCCGGGACGGCGCCGGTGCGCGTCGGCGACGAGCGGGTGGTGCGCCACGAAGGCCGATGGGTCGTCGTCGGCCC
>NZ_WWFY01000387.1:0-3549 GCF_009864975.1 Pseudonocardia sp. SID8383 | reverse complement strand
CCCCGCGACGCCGTCCTGCACACCGTCCGCGGGCGCGGTCGCGGTCCCGCCCCGGCGGGCGGCGGCGCGCTCGGTGGCCTCGGCCGGGGTGACCGGCGGGGACTGCGCGCCGACGAGCCCGGCGAGGTAGGCGAGGTAGCCGGGGACCAGCGGGACGACGCACGGCGACGCGAAGCTCACCAGCCCCGCGGCGACCGAGACCAGCACTGCGAGCAGCAGCGGCCCCGAGATCGCCAGCGTCGTCGTCGCGTCCATCGCATCCCAGGGTAGAAGCCCTGCTCGCGGTGCCGCGCGGCGGGTTCTACAGCGTGTAGTTCACCGGGCGGGGCGCGCCCGCGCGGTCACCCGGGGTCAGCGGACGAACCGGACCTCGGCTCGGCGGCGAGCCGGGTGATGAGCGGCAGCAGGTCCGAGCTCCCGACCGGGACCAGGAACACCGCGGCCACCCGGGCGTCGCGGTCGAGCACGATCGTCGAGGGCACGACGTTGCGCGGGTAGCCGTCGAGCCGGGCCAGGGTGCGGCCGGGCGCGTCGTAGATCGAGTCGTAGGTGATGCCGCGGTCGGTCACGAAGTCCAGGGCGGCCTGCCGGTCGTCGCGGACGTCGATCCCGAGGACGACGGCCTTGCCCCGGGCCGCCTCGGCCACGGCCTGCAGCTCGGGGGCCTCGGTCCGGCACGGGCCGCACCAGGAGCCCCAGATGTTGATGACCCGCACCGTGTCGGGGAAGTCGCCGATGCCGACCTGGGTGCCCTCGCGCAGCAGGCTCTCGCCGCGCAGGTCGGTGATCGGCTGACGGCTCTCCGGCGGGTCGTAGGTGATGCGCACCTGGCCGCCCGGGGCGACGAACTGGAAGTCCTGGCCGGGTCCCCCGCCCGCGGCGTCGCGGCCGACGCCGCACCCGGCGACGAGCAGCAGCAGCCCGAGCAGGGCGGGCAGCAGGCGCCTCATGCCCCGGTCACCATCGCGCCGCTCGGGCCGGCCGGCTCGGCGTAGCGCAGCCCGGTCATCCGGGTGCCGGTGAACTCGATGCTGGTCAGCGAGGCGAGCGCGCACTGGCGGCGGCGCGGGTCGTGCCAGAGCTGCCGGCCCGTCAGGTAGCGGCGCAGCGTCCAGATCGGCAGCTGGTGGGACACGCACACGACCTCGCGGCCGGGTGCGAGCGCCCGCGCGGCGTGCACGGCGCCGAGCATCCGGTGCGCGATCGCGAGGTACGGCTCGCCCCAGGACGGGGTGAACGGGTCGCGCAGCAGCCGCCACACCTGCGGGCGCTTGAGCGCGCCGTCGCCGACTCCGAACCGCTTGCCCTCGAAGAGGTTGCCGGACTCGATCAGGCCCTCCTCGGTGTGGATGTCGACGCCGTGGGCGTCCGCGATCGGGCGGGCGGTCTCCTGGGCGCGCTGCAGCGGCGACGCGACGACGGCGGCGACGTCGTTGCCGTCGAGGTACGCGGCGACGGTCTTGGCCTGGGCCCGGCCGTGGTCGGACAGGTGGTAGCCGGGGATGCGGCCGTAGAGGACGCCCTCGGGGTTGTGCACCTCGCCGTGGCGCAGCACGTGCACCACGGTCACCGGTCCCGATGCGGGCGGGCTGGTCCGGTCACCCATGCTCAGGCCCCGTCCGGACGGGTGGCGGCGGCCGCGGCCCGCGCGGCGGCGGCCAGGCCGGTCTCGATCCGCTCGAACGCCTCGTCGTCCAGCGCGGTGGACACGAACCAGCCCTCGAAGGCGCTCGGGGGCAGGTAGACGCCGTGGTCGAGCATCGCGTGGAAGAACGCCGGGTAGCGCCAGGTCTCGGCGGCCTTCGCACCCGCGTAGTCGGTGACCGGGTCGGCGGTGAAGAACGGGGAGAACATGGTGCCCGCGTACTGGATCGTGTGGGCGACGCCCTCCCGGTCCAGCGCGGCGGTGACCAGCGCGCCGATCCGGTCGGCGTGGGACTGCAGGGTGGCGTAGGCGGCGTCGTCGGCGTGGCGCAGCGTGGTGAGCCCGGCGGCGACGGCGACCGGGTTCCCGGCCAGCGTGCCCGCCTGGTAGACCGGCCCGGCCGGGGCCAGGTACGACATGTGCTGCGCCGACCCGCCGAACGCGGCCGCGGGCAGCCCGCCGGACATGACCTTGCCGAAGGTGTAGAGGTCGCCCGCGACGCCGTCGCAGCCGAACCAGCCCTGCCGCGACGCGCGGAACCCGGTCATCACCTCGTCGATCACCAGCAGCGCGCCGTGCGCGTGGCACAGGTCGCGCAGCCCGGCGTTGAAGCCCTCGACCGGCGGTACCACGCCCATGTTGCCCGCGGCGGCCTCGGTGATCACGCAGGCGATGTCGGCGCCGCGCTGCTCGAAGACCTGGCGGACGGCGTCGAGGTCGTTGTAGGGCAGCACCACGGTGTCGGCGGCCTGGGCGCCGGTGACGCCCGGACTGGTCGGCAGGCCGAGGGTGGCGATCCCGGAGCCGGCGTCGGCGAGCAGCGCGTCGACGTGGCCGTGGTAGCAGCCGGAGAACTTCACGATCACCGTGCGGCCGGTGATGCCGCGGGCGAGCCGGATGGCGCTCATCGTCGCCTCGGTGCCCGAATTGACCAGACGGACCTGCTCGACCGGGGTCCGGTCGACGATCTCGGCGGCGAGGTCGATCTCGCCCGGGGTCGGGGTGCCGAACGACAGCCCCTGCGACGCCGCGGACCGCACCGCCTCGACGACGGCCGGGTGCGCGTGCCCCAGGATCATCGGCCCCCAGGAGGAGACGAGGTCGACGTAGGTGGCGCCGTCGGCGTCGGTGAGGCGGCAGCCCTCACCCGAGACCATGAACCGCGGGGTGCCGCCGACCGAGTTGAACGCCCGTACCGGGGAGTTCACCCCGCCGGGGATCAGCTCGGTCGCCCGCTCGAAGAGGCGGGCGGACTCCTCGGGTTCCGGGTTGCTCACGGCGGTCCCTGCGCTTCCGGTGCTCACATCCCCAGTCTCGCAGCCGGTGTCAGGACCGGCTCGCGGCCCCGAGCTTGCGGGTGGCGTACCACTCCTTCGCCGGGCGCCCGAACAGCAGCGCGACCCCGGCGACGGACAGCGCCACGACGAGTACCGCGAACAGCGGGATCGTCGGCGCCATGAGCAGCAGGAGCGGGATCCCGTAGACGCCGGCCAGCACGGCCAGCGCGATCCGGGCGCCACCGGCCCCGAGGAACGCGACGACGGCCAGCGCGATCCACACCAGCGCCAGGACGAGGAAGACCCCGCCCATCACCCGCACGAACTGGGTGAGCTGATCCATCGTCAGACCGGTCTGGGCCAGCGCGGCGTCGATGTCGGCACGCGGGAGCCCGGTGTCGTTGAGGACCGCGTCGTTGATCGTCGCGAACATCGCGCCGATGCCCATGACGACGAACGGCAGCGCCGCCGCGACCAGCGCGACCAGCGCGGTGACCACCTGACGCGGCCGGGCCGGACGTCCCTGCGGCCCGCTGCCGAGCCCCGCCGGGGGCGGCCCCCAGCCCGACGCGGTGTTCCACTGCGGGCCCTGCCCGGCCTGCTGCCCGGGCCCCGGCTGCGGCGCGG
>NZ_WWFY01000038.1:0-9270 GCF_009864975.1 Pseudonocardia sp. SID8383 | reverse complement strand
GGTGCGCCACACGTCGTCGGGTACCGGGGCCCCGACCGGCAGCGGCGCGCCGGGCTCGTGGTCGAGCAGCACCCAGCCGTCGCCGGAGCCGAGCATCCGGGGCAGCCGGACGGGCCCGTTCACCACCGCGACCGCACGCAGCGCGGCCGTCTCCACCGCCCCGGTCCGCTTCAGGACGACCGCGGTGCCGTCGTCGAGGTCGATCCGCTCGGCCCCGCCGGAGGCGTACCCGCCGGTCAGCGGCGTGCGTGCCCGCACCGCGAGGTCGCGACGGCGGCGCCGGGCGAGCGGGCGCAGCCAGACGTCGTCGGCAGGGGTCACCGGCGCAGCACGAACAGGACCAGCAGCGCCACCGCGACCGCGACCAGCAGCGACAGCACCGACCACGGCAGCGGGCGTCGCTGGTAGGTACGCCCGGCGTCGAGGGCGATCCGCCCGGCCCCGGCGAACACCAGCGCCGCGGCCCCGGCACCGAGCAGCAGGTCCAGCTCCAAGGAGTTCACGCCGTCCGAGGCGAACAGCGGCACCGACAGGGCCGGCACCAGCGCCACCACCACGGCCACGGCCTTCGACGCGAGCAGACCCGCCGCGGCGAAGGGCGTCAGCAGCCCCAGCACGAGCAGCACGCCGAGGACCAGCTGGCCGACCGCGAGCACCCAGGCCAGCGGGCCGGCGAAGGACGTGAACCCGGCGTCGGCGAGCGCGGTCGCGCTGGCGTCGAGGCCGATCCCGCCCGCGACGCCGAACAGCGTGCGTGCCCCCGCCGCGGCGAAGGACGCCCCGACGACCAGCCGCAGCACGAGCAGCCCGATGTCGGAGGAGAGGTGGGCGGGGACCGGCATGCGCTCCGGGCGGGTCTTCTCCGCCGGTTCGTCGCCGGAGATGTTGCCCCAGTCGTACTGCTGCGTGGGCCCGCTCATGGTCGGCGACAGTACCGGCGCGCGCCTAGTAGGCGCCGGTCACGAGGTTCGGCGGCGCGTCACCGGCGGCGAACGCCGCGAGCTGCTCGGCCGCGACGCCGTAGGCCCGACGCATCGCCAGTGGCACGCTGCCGCCGACGTGCGGGGTGAGCAGCAGCCCGGGCGCCGACCACAGCGGGTGGCCCGCGGGGAGCGGCTCGGGGTCGGTGACGTCGACGGCGGCCCGGATCCGTCCCGAGGTCAGCTCCGCGACCAGCGCGTCGGTGTCCACGACCGGCCCGCGGGCGCCGTTGACGAGCAGCGATCCGTCGGGCATGGCGGCCAGGAAGCCGGCGTCGACCATGCCGCGGGTCTCGTCGGTGAGCGGGACGATCAGCACGGTCGCGTCGTGGTGCGGCAGCAGCGCGGGCAGCTCGTCCCAGCCGTGGACGCCGTCGCGGGCGGTGCGCCCGACCAGCGTGGTCTCCACCTCGAAGGGCTCCAGACGGGCCCGGGTCCTCTGCCCGACATCGCCCGCGCCGACGATGAGGATCTTCTTGCCGGCCAGCTCCTCGGTCTGGTGGTAGTCCCACTCGCCGCGGTCCTGGGCACGCACGAAGCGGTCCAGGTGCCGGTAGACGGCCAGAAGCACCGACACCACCCACTCGGCGGTGGCGCCGCCGTGCGCGCCGCGTCCGTCGGAGAGGCCGACGCCCTCCGGCAGCCGCCCGATCCACGTCTCGGCGCCCGCGGTGAGCAGCTGCACCAGCTCCAGGTTCGGGACCCGCTCGACGATCCCGACGGCGTCGGAGCCCGCCAGGAACGGCGCGACCAGCACGCGGGCGTGGGCGGCCTCGTCGGGCAGCGGCTTCTCCGGGTCGTAGACAACCGGGTCCAGTCCGTCCACACCGGACAGGATCTCGGCGCCGACGGTGTGCGGCACCAGGACGGTCACGGGGCTGCTCATGACGCCCGACCGTACTCACCGGGCACTCACCTCGCGGGGCCTAGCCTGGTTCCTCGTGACCGCCCGGCTGCTGCTGATCGTCGCGACGCTCGTCGTGCTGCTGGGCGGCTGCGCCACCTTCCCCGACGCGGGCTCCCGCGACTGGCGCCCGCAGGCCGAGGGAGAGGGCGAGCTCGGCGGGCCGCCGCAGATGGCGCCGGAGGAGCGGACACCGCCGCCGAGCGGGGCGCCGTCGCCGCAGCAGCAGGGGTCCGCGCCGGCGCCGCAGCCGTGCGTCGACCCGGACCCGCAGGTCGTCGCGTCATGTCTGGGGCCGGTCGGGGCGGTGGCGGTGCTCCCGCAGGGCGACCGCGCACTCGTCGCCGAGCGGCGGACCGGGCGGGTGCTCGAGGTCCGTCGCAACGCCACCCCGCAGCCGGTCGCGACCGTGCCGGTCGACCCGGCCGGCGGGCTGACCGGGCTGGTCCTGTCCCCCGGCTACGCCGAGGACCGCCTGCTCTACGCCCTCTCCGAGGGACGGGTCTGGCGGATCGCACCCGGTGAGGCGCCGAAGCCGGTGCTGGAGGGGTTGCCGCCGGGCGGGGCGCTGGCCGTCGACGCCGACGGCTCCTCGCTGCTCGTCGCCACGCCCGCCGGGGCGGGACCGCTCGCCGGGGCGGTGCTGCGGATCGACACCCTGGGCCGTCCGGCCCCGGGCAACCCCGACCGTGCCTCGCCGGTCCTGGCCCGCGGGCTCACCGCGCCGGGCGGGGTGTGCGTCGACCCCGCGGCACGGACCACCTGGGTCACCGACCGCACCCCGGGCCGCGACGTCCTGCACCGCGTCACGCCGGGCACGCTCGGCGCGCCCGCCTGGACCTGGCCGGACCGCCCGGGCGTCGCCGGGTGCACGGTGCTGCCGGGCGCGGTCGTCGTCGCGCAGAGCACCGGCACAGCGCTGTTCGTGCTCAACCCGGGCGCCGAGGGCACCTTCACCGGCGACCCGAAGCCGGTCCTGGAGGGCACCTACGGCCGGATCGGCCCGGTCACCCTCGCCCCGGACGGCCTGCTGTGGCTGGGGACGGTCAACCGCGACGGCGGCGCCCCCGGCGCCACCGACGACCGGGTCGTACGCATCCAGCCGCCGACCGGCGGCGGCGCCAGCGCCATCTGACACCACCCGGTACCGATCCTGCGTCCACGACGCGGCCGGCCGGCCCCTGCGACCCGACCGGTTCCCGCTCGTGGACCAGGCCGCGTTCGACCGGCCTGCAGACGATGTCGGTGATCGACTGTGCGGACAGCCCGGTGGCCGTGGACAGCCCCGCCCGGGACAGGTCGTGCCGGGCGCGCCGCAGCGCGTCCAGCACGACCGCCTGGTTGACGTCGCCGATCCGGGGCAGGTTCGCGCCCCGGCGGGCCCCGGTCAGGTCAGGCCCCGACCCGCTCGACGATCAGCTCCCGGACCCGCTTGGCGTCGGCCTGGCCCTTCGTCGCCTTCATGACCGCACCGACGATCGCCCCGGCGGCCTGGACCTTGCCGCCGCGGATCTTCTCCGCGACGTCGGGCTGCTCGGCCAGCGCCGCGTCGACGGCGGCGATCAGCGCACCCTCGTCGGAGACGACCTTCAGCCCGCGGGCCGCGACGACCTCGTCCGGGCCGCCCTCGCCGTCGAGCACGCCGTCGACGACCTGGCGGGCGAGCTTGTTGGTCAGCTCCCCCGTGGCGACCAGCTCGACCACCCGGGCGACCTGCTCCGGCGTGATCGCGAGGTCGACGAGCTCGACGGAGCGGGTGTTGGCCTGCTGGGCGAGGTAGGACACCCACCAGGAGCGGGCCTCCTGCGACGGTGCACCCGCCGCGACGGTGGCCTCGACCAGCTCCAGCGCGCCGCCGTTGACCAGGTCGCGGATCTCCTCGTCGGAGATGCCCCACTCGGTCTGGATGCGCTTGCGGCGCTCCCAAGGCAGCTCGGGCAGGGTGCCGCGCAGCTCCTCGACCCACTCGGCCGAGGGCGCGATCGGGACCAGGTCGGGCTCCGGGAAGTACCGGTAGTCCTCCGAGGTCTCCTTGCGCCGCCCGGCGCGGGTGTGGCCGGTGGACTCGTCGAAGTGCCGGGTCTCCTGCACGATCTCGCCGCCCGCGTCCAGCACGCCGGCCTGGCGGCTCATCTCGTGCCGGACCGCGCGCTCGACCGACCGCAGCGAGTTGACGTTCTTCGTCTCGGTGCGGGTGCCCAGCGCGCCGCCCTTCGGCGAGAGCGACAGGTTCACGTCGGCACGCATCGAGCCCTGGTCCATCCGGACGTCGGAGACGCCCAGGGACTGGATCAGGTCGCGCAGCGCGGTGACGTAGGCACGCGCCACCTCCGGGGCGCGGGCGCCGGTGTCCGGGATCATCTTCGTGACGATCTCGATCAGCGGGACGCCGGCGCGGTTGTAGTCGAGCAGCGAGTGGTCCGCGCCGTGGATGCGGCCGTCGGCACCGCCCACGTGCAGCGACTTGCCGGTGTCCTCCTCCATGTGCGCGCGCTCGATGCCGATCCGGACGACCTCGCCGTCGTCGAGGGTCAGGTCCAGGAACCCGTCGACGGCGATCGGCTCGTCGTACTGGGAGGTCTGGAAGTTCTTCGGCATGTCCGGGTAGAAGTAGTTCTTCCGGGCGAACCGGCCCCACGGCGCGATCGAGCAGTTCAGCGCCAGGCCGATCCGGATCGCCGACTCCACCGCGGCCCGGTTGACCACCGGCAGCGCGCCGGGCAGGCCCAGGCAGACCGGGCAGACCTGGGTGTTCGGCTCGGCGCCGAACTCCGTCGGGCAGCCGCAGAACATCTTGGTGTTCGTCGACAGCTCGACGTGCACCTCGATGCCCAGGACCGGGTCGAAGCGGGCGACGACGTCGTCGAACTCCACGAGCTCGGGTTCGGTGGTGGTCACCGGGTCACCTCCGGAACACGCGCGATCAGCGGACCGCCCTCGTCGGCGTCGCGGGCGGCCTCGAACGCCGCCCCGACGCGGTACATGACGGCCTCGCCGAGCGCGGGCGCCATGATCTGCAGACCGGTCGGGAGCCCCTCGGAGATCCCGTTGGGCACCGACATGCCCGCCACACCGGCCAGGTTGGTCGGGATGGTGGCCAGGTCGTTCAGGTACATGGCCAGCGGGTCGTCGACCTTGTCCCCGATCGGGAACGGCACGGTCGGCGCGGTCGGCGACACGAGCACGTCGGCCTGGGCGAACGCCGCGTCGAAGTCCCGGCTGATCAGCGTGCGGACCTTCTGCGCCTGCCCGTAGTAGGCGTCGTAGTAGCCGCTGGACAGCGCGTAGGTGCCGAGCATGATCCGCCGCTTGACCTCGGGCCCGAAGCCCTGCTCGCGGGTGTTGGCCATGACCTCCTCCGCGGAGCGGCCCTCGGCCGCGCGCAGGCCGTAGCGCATGGCGTCGAACCGTGCGAGGTTCGACGACACCTCGCTCGGCAGGATCAGGTAGTACGCGGCCATGCCGTACTCGAAGTGCGGGCACCCGACCTCGACGATCTCGGCGCCCAACTTCTCCAGGCTGCGCAGCGACGCGTCGAACGCCGACCGGACGCCGGGCTGGTAGCCCTCGCCCCCCAGCTCGCGCACGACGCCGACCTTCAGCCCCGACAGGTCACCGGTCGCACCCTGGCGCGCGGCCTCGACCACGGCCGGGACCGGCCGGTCGATCGAGGTCGAGTCGCGCGGGTCGTGGCCGCCGATGACCTCGTGCAGCAGCGCCGCGTCCAGCACGGTACGCGCGCACGGCCCGCCCTGGTCCAGCGACGACGCGCAGGCGACCAGCCCGTAGCGGGAGACCTGGCCGTAGGTGGGCTTGACGCCGACGGTGCCGGTGAACGCGGCGGGCTGACGGATCGAGCCACCGGTGTCGGTACCGATCGCCAGCGGCGCCTCGAACGCGGCCAGCGCGGCCGCCGAGCCGCCGCCGGAGCCGCCCGGCACCCGGGAGGTGTCCCACGGGTTGCGGGTGACGCCGTACGCGGAGTGCTCGGTGGACGAGCCCATCGCGAACTCGTCCATGTTGGTCTTGCCCAGGATCGTGATCCCGGCGGCGCGCAGGCGCGCGGTGACCGTCGCGTCGTAGGGCGGCTGCCAGCCCTCGAGGATCCGCGAGCCGCAGGTGGTGGGCATGTCGGAGGTGGTGAACACGTCCTTCAGCGCCAGCGGCACCCCGGCCAGCGGGGACTCCGGCGCCTCGCCCGCGGCGATCCGCTCGTCGACCAGCGCGGCGCCGGCCAGCGCGGACTCGGCTCCGACGTGCAGGAACGCGTGCACCTCGCCGTCGACGGCGGCGATCCGGTCGAGGTGGGCCTGCGCGGCCTCCACGGCGGAGACCTCACGGGAGTGGATCTTCTCGGCGAGCTCGGCGGCGGTCAGCCGGATCAGGTCGCTCACTGCTCCTCCCCCAGGATCCGCGGGACGCGGAAGCGCCCGTCCTCGGCGGCCGGGGCGCCGGCGAGCGCCTGCTCCTGGCTCAGGCCGGGGCGGCGCTCGTCCGGGCGGAAGACGTTCTCCAGCGGGACGGCGTGCGAGGTCGGCGGGATGTCGTCGGCGGCGACCTCCCCGACCCGGGCCACCGACCCGATGATGACGTCGAGCTGGGACGCGAAGGTGTCCAGCTCGGAGTCGGTGACGGCCAGGCGGGCCAGCCGGGCGAGGTGTGCGACCTCGTCCCGGGTGATGACCCCACCCGTCCGCTCCGCGGAATCGGCGGTCATGCCCCTCCTCGAGATGGTGTCCGATGATGACGACGGCGGGTGGACGGTCGTGGCGGTGCCGTGGCAGCGGCGACGACGGTGCGACCGCCGGTCCGGCTGCCGACACGACCCGGTCGCTCCCGCGCGCGCCGGTCTACCCACCGAGTCTATTCCCGCCGGTCCACCGGCCGATCGCCCCCCGGTGACCGGGCGCGCACACCCCGCTGCGGGTGGCGGGTGACCGAGGGCCCCGTGGGTGGCAGGATCATCGTTCCCGCCCGGAACCGCTCCCCGCCGCTCCGGTGCGGTGCATGCGCGTGCCGACGAGGCGCCCGCTGTCGAGGGAGAGGATCCACTCCGTGTCGTTCCTGCTCCGGGTCGTCCTCCCGGACAAGCCCGGCAATCTCGGCGCCGTCGCGTCCGCACTCGGCGGGGCCGGGGCGGACATCCTGAGCGTGGACGTCGTGGAGCGTGGCGACGGCCAGGCGGTCGACGACATCGCCGTCGAGCTGCCGACCAACCGGCCGCCGGACGTGCTCATCACCGCTGCCGAGTCGGTGCCCGGGGTGTCGGTGGAGTCGGTGCGCCCGCACACCGGGCAGCTGGACACCCACCGCGAGCTGGAGCTGCTCGACGAGATCGCCGGCGACCACGCGCACGGGCTCGACCTGCTCGCCGCCGAGGTACCGAGACTGTTCCGCGCAGGGTGGGCGCTCGTCGCGGTCAGCGAGCACGGCCGCTCCTACCGGATCGCGGAGAGCTCCGCGGCGCCCGAGACCCGGTCCGGGGACCTGCCCTGGCTGCCGCTGGACCGGGCGATCGCCCTCGACGAGAGCCACTGGGTGCCCGAGCCCTGGCGGGCGATGGACACCGAACTGGCCGCCGCGCCGTTCGGGACCGGGGTACCACCGAAGACGCTGGTGGTCGGGCGGCCGGGTGGGCCGGTGTTCCGGCCGTCGGAGCTGGCGCGGCTGGCGCACCTGGCCGGGATCGTCGCGACGGTCCTGAAGGCCTGACCCGCCGCGCCACCGCACCCCTCCGCAGGCCCCGGGCCCGGGGGCCTGCTCCCAGGGGAACTTTCGTAGCGCTCTAAGCCACGAGAGTTCCCCTGGGAGCAGCGCCGGGAGTGGACGAGCGGCCGGGGCGACGGCGCGGCGGGTCAGACCCGGATCGACAGGGCGGTGCGGACGAGGTCGTCGTTGCCGGTCGCGAGCCAGCCGTCGGGACGCACCAGGACGTCCTCGAAGCCGATCCGGGTGTCGATGTTGACCCGGGTCGCGTACTCCAGCACCGGCCAGGCGCCCTCCTCCTCGCCGTGCAGCAGCACGGGGACGGGGGGCTGACCGAGGGCGCGCAGGATCCGGATGCCCTCGGCGACGGCGGTCTCGGGGTCGATCACCGTCGACTCCGCGATCACCCGCCGGGTCCCCGGGGGCAGCCCGTTCTGGCGGAGGGTGACGGCGTCGCCGCTGGTCCAGACGCCGAGCTCGACGGCGATGCCGACCGACCACGCGGCGTGGCAGACCTCGGTCCAGCCGAGCTCGTGCACGTTGACGCCGCACACGTCGGGCTTGCCGGAGCCGAGCCGGCCCCAGGACAGGACGGTCTCGACACGGTCCTTCGGGTCGGGCTGGATCCAGCGCCCGGTCGGGACGCCGATCTCGATGCCCGGGGCCTCCTGGCGGATCAGCGACACGACGTCGCCGACCACGGCGGGTTCGATCGACTCGGCACCGCTGTCGTCGCGCGGGTGCACGTGCACCGAGGTGACGCCGAGCCGGGCGACGGCCCGGGCGTCGCGAGCGAGGTGGCGGGCCAGGGTCGGCAGCGCCGGGTGCGCGTCCGCCGGTCGTGAGCCGTTGAGCGCCGCCTGCAACACCGTGTGTTCCCCGATCCGAGTGGTCGTCCTCCGGCCGGGAGGACCCCGCCGTGCGACCGAGAGTAGGCGGTGATCGACCGCGGCCCGCGGCCGGGCGCGGGCGCGGGCGGGGGACGTCGACGTCCGGCTACCGGGCCGCGCCGGACGTCGAACACGCCCGGTGAGCAGTCGCTCACCGTCGGCGTGGCGCACGCCGTGTCGCCGGACGGGACGGGCCGGCCGGGTGCCCGGGCCGGCGGTCAGGCGTCGGCGGCCTGCTCGCGGGCCGCGTCGGGACCGCGGTCGAGCAGGACCGAGAACCCGGCCTCGTCCAGCACCGGCACCCCGAGCTCGACGGCCTTC
Organism: Pseudonocardia sp. SID8383; assembly: GCF_009864975.1. Taxonomy (NCBI): domain Bacteria; kingdom Bacillati; phylum Actinomycetota; class Actinomycetes; order Pseudonocardiales; family Pseudonocardiaceae; genus Pseudonocardia; species Pseudonocardia sp. SID8383. Next base: position 469 of record NZ_WWFY01000038.1, on the reverse strand, counting down.
TCGTACTTCGAGCCGGGTGCCTCCCCCGCCACGACGAACGCCGTCTTCTTCGACACCGACCCGGCCGCGCGCCCGCCGCGGGCCATGATCGCCTCCTTGGCCTCGTCGCGGGACCAGTTCTCCATCGAGCCGGTGATCACGATCGAGAGGCCCTCTAGGAAGTGGGGCACCGAGTCGTCGACCTCGTCCTCCATCGCGACGCCCGCCGCCCGCCACTTCTGCACCACCTCGCGGTGCCAGTCGACGGAGAACCAGTCCCGCACCGCCGCCGCGATGGTCGGGCCCACGCCGTCGACCCCGGCGATCGGGGCGAGCGCCTCGGCCACGGCCTTCGCCCGGGCGCGCGCGGCCGCCCGCTCCTGCTTCGCGGCCTCGGCGTCCGCGGCGTCCGCCTCGTCGGCGTTCTCGTCGGCGTTCTCCGCGCCGTCCACACCCTCGGCGCCGTCCACGGCCTGCGGGGAGTCCGCCG